>JBILCD010000195.1:0-4666 GCA_044353285.1 Crocinitomicaceae bacterium
TAATTTGACCAAGTGATGCATATTTCGCTACTTCCATCAATTCATCAAAAATATTGGTGTTATTGATAGCGGCATCTTGAATTTGGCTTATCTTTTTATCAAATTCTTCCTTATTCATGACATGCAAATTTTGGAGCATGCTTATTTGATATGCTTTTTCTTCTTCTGTTGCCCTGATCACTTCTTTTGGAAGAATAGTTGGCGAGCCTTTTGAACTTAAAAAGGTATTTACACCGATAATTGGAAATTCTCCCGTGTGTTTTAAGGTTTCGTAATACAAGGATTCTTCTTGTATCTTCGATCGTTGGTACATTGTTTCCATGGCACCTAATACTCCCCCGCGTTCGGTAATTCGGTCAAATTCCATTAAAACAGCCGTTTCAACGAGCTCCGTTAATTCTTCAATGATGAATGAACCTTGCAATGGATTTTCATTATTTGCTAAGCCCAACTCTTTGTTGATAATCAACTGAATCGCCATTGCCCTTCTAACGGATTCTTCTGTTGGGGTAGTAATTGCTTCATCGTATGCGTTGGTATGCAAGGAATTACAATTGTCGTAAATGGCATACAGTGCTTGTAACGTGGTACGTATATCATTGAAATCAATTTCTTGCGCATGCAGGGATCTACCTGATGTTTGAATATGATATTTCAACATTTGAGCCCGAGGATTCGCATGGTATTTTTTAGCTAAGGCTTTCGACCAGATCCTTCTAGCTACTCGTCCAATCACTGCGTATTCAGGGTCGATTCCATTCGAGAAAAAGAAAGATAGGTTTGGACCAAAATCATTGATGTCCATTCCCCTGCTCAAATAATATTCGACGTAGGTGAATCCATTTGCTAAAGTAAAGGCTAATTGCGTGATAGGATTTGCACCTGCTTCCGCAATATGGTAACCAGAAATTGAAACAGAATAGAAATTACGAATTTGATTATTAATAAAATATTGTTGAACATCTCCCATTAATCGAAGTGCAAATTCTGTAGAAAAGATACAGGTGTTTTGCGCTTGGTCTTCTTTAAGAATATCGGCCTGAACCGTTCCTCTTACTTGAGCAAGTGTCTCTTTTTTTATTTGATGATATATTTCTAATGGAAGTACCTGATCTCCTGTAATGCCAAGAAGAAAAAGGCCAAGGCCATTATTCCCTTCGGGTAAATCACCATTGTATTTTGGTCGCTCAATTCCTTTTTGCTTGTATAAAGCATCAATTTTAGTTGAAATTTCTTTTTCTAGACCATTTGCCATGATGTATTTTTCACAATTCTGATCAATAGCAGCATTCATGAAAAACGCAAGCAGCATAGGAGCGGGGCCATTTATAGTCATGGAAACCGAAGTTGCAGGATGCGATAAGTCAAAACCGGAATAGAGTTTCTTGGCATCATCTAGACAACAGATAGAAACGCCTGAATTACCTATTTTTCCATATATATCTGGTCGAATAGCTGGATCATTTCCGTATAAGGTAACTGAATCAAAGGCGGTAGAAAGGCGCTTGGCTGGAAGTCCTAAACTAACGTAATGAAAACGTTTGTTAGTGCGCTCAGGTCCACCTTCTCCTGCAAACATTCTGGTTGGATCTTCGCCCTCTCGTTTGAAAGGGAACAATCCAGCGGTATAGGGAAATTCACCTGGAAAATTTTCTTGTAATCCCCATCGCAATAGATCGCCCCAACTTCTGTATTTTGGACTAGCTACTTTTGGCAGTTGCGTTTGAGATAAGGATGTGGTGTGCGTTTGAATACTTAACACTTTATCCCTTACATTAAATTTAAAAATTGGATCTTTAAAGGTTTGCTTCTTTGCTTCCCACTCTTGTAAAAACGCCCAATTTTTAGGATCAAAATTCAGTTTTTCTTTCTCAAATACTTCTTGTAACTGTTTTATCAGTCGATCTTTATCCTCCATTGAGGATTTTATAATGGACTGAATTGAAAGGTGCAATCCGTATAAATTTTCCGCGACTTCAACTTGCTTATTTACCCAATTATCATAAGCTCTATTATTTTCTGAAATTTCTGATAAATAGCGGGTTCGTTCTGGTGGAATAACATAGATTTTTTCCGACATTTCTGACGTAATAACAAGCGAGGAGACAAGGGGGGCATTTGTCATGGAGACAATTTTATCCATGATTACTTTGTAGAGCGAATTCATTCCTGGATCATTGAATTGCGAAGCAATTGTTCCATATACAGGCATGCTATCGACACTTTCATCCCACAAGTTGTGATTCCGCTGATATTGTTTTCTAACGTCTCTCAGGGCGTCTAGGCCACCTCGTTTATCAAACTTATTTAAGGCAATGACGTTTGCGAAATCCAACATGTCAATTTTCTCTAGTTGAGTTGCCGCCCCATATTCTGGTGTCATAACATATAGTGAAACATCGGAGTGGTCTAATATTTCTGTGTCAGACTGACCAATACCTGAGGTTTCAATTATAATGAGGTCGTATTTTGCCACTTTTAAAATGCTAATGGCATCTGCTACGTGTTTTGAAAGGGCTAAATTAGATTGCCTTGTGGCTAGCGATCGCATGTAAACGCGGTTACTATTGATTGAATTCATTCGAATTCTGTCGCCGAGAAGGGCACCTCCTGTTTTTCTTTTCGATGGATCTACTGAGACAACTGCAATTTTTTTATCCAAAAAGTCGTGAAGAAAACGCCTAACGAGCTCATCTACTAAAGATGATTTCCCTGCGCCGCCAGTTCCTGTAATTCCTAAGACAGGAATTTTTGAGTCCTTAGCGATATTTTTAATTTCATTAATTTCATTGAGGTACAATGCTGGAAAATTTTCGGCAGCAGAAATAACTCTTGCTATTGCCGGGATAACTTGGTTTTTAACTTCCGAAAATTCATTTGTCAATTTATCACCAAGTGCAAAATCACATTGTTTGATGAGGTCGTTTATCATTCCTTGCAGGCCGAGCTTTCTTCCATCATCGGGGTGGTAAATTTTCGTTATACCATAATCCATTAATTCTTTAATTTCAGCTGGTAAAATGGTGCCGCCTCCACCACCAAATATTTTGATGTGAGGTGCTCCTTTTTCTTTCAGTAAATCTGACATAAACTTGAAATACTCGATATGCCCACCTTGGTAGGATGTCATTGCAATGGCATGCGCGTCTTCTTGGATGGCACAATCAACTACTTCTTCAACAGATCGATCGTGGCCAAGGTGAATGACTTCACATCCTGTTGCTTGAATTATTCGCCGCATGATATTGATGGCAGCATCGTGGCCGTCAAAAAGCGAGGCCGCCGTTACAATTCGGATTTTATGAATGGGTTGATAAGGACTTTCTTGTTTCATATCATTGGCAAAATAATGCTAAACGAGCAAATTTACAAAAAGCCATTCACTCTTTAAGGTCTATTTTATTCTTTTCTGCTTGGAATATAGACTCATTGAGTATTTCAAATGGTAATTCCGCATGCAGCATTTCCTTTATTCTGGTCTTTTCAAAGTATGTCTGCGCGCGAATATGGAATATAAATCCTTTGTTTTGAATGAATTGAATTTCAATAAATTCGATTTCGGATAGTATTTTGTAAAGGGATTTGCCATTCGAAAGTTTTCTGTAAGTAGGAAATGTAGTTTCTTTATCCATAAGGTCCTAGACGATTTTGAACAATAATAAATCGGACTTTCTATTCTATGTCCTTTTGTCTTGATACAAAAGAACGAAAAAATCAAGTCGCTGATTATTCTTCAATTCACTCCACTCTTGAAATAAGACCGTTTCAGCGATCTCTTCGAGCTGCATTACGGTTCCCTTATTTAAATTCGCTACACTTTATCAGAATAATAGGCGACAAATGAAAATTATGGAATTTGTTAAACTTTTACTTAAAGCTAATCGCATACTGAACGATTTTGAGCTTTTTTTTTTAATGAAAGCTTGCATAAGAGAATGATTGTATTGAACTAAGAGTTGGGTACCGTGAGGTAGTTCGATAGAAATCACCGAAACGGTCAAGTCTTAGGATTGGAGAGAATGAACGCATGCCACTTTCGAGTTTTTTTGCTACTTTTTTTGCGGAAAAAAAAGTAGGGTAAGTAATAAAGAAAAAGATTATCGTCCGATAAAAATCGGACTTTCTTTTCTTTGTCCTTTTGTCTTGATACAAAAGAACGAAAAAATCAAGTCTCGATGGAAGCCGTGCATCTCGACTACGCTCGATGCCCTCTGAGTGAATCGAGCGGAGCCGAGAGACACTTTCTATCAAACGACACACCTAAACTTCGGCGTTTTTCGGTATCGCTTACGCCTCGATCCGCCTTGGTAGATCTTCATCCTCTCTTTGCAAATCGAGACGGAGAAAAAACGAATAGAAATCATTTGTTTCTTTTATCCATTTATTCGATTATAATTGCCATCTCTTCAGCTTCTATAAACTTCCCAATTTCGAACAATGGGATTTTTTCAATTTCAAAAAGTGCGATAATCTCATTTTTTTTCGTTGGATCTACTGAAAAAAGTAGCCCTCCATTTGTTTGAGGATCACTTAGGGTTAATAATGATGAATCCTCCACGCCAACCACCTTATCTCCATACATTTTCCAATTTCGCATCGTGTTGTCTGGATAGATCCACGCATCTGCTAATTCTTTTACTCCTTCAAGCAAGGGAACTTTTTCTCT
>JBILCD010000044.1:0-13482 GCA_044353285.1 Crocinitomicaceae bacterium
TGAGACCAAGTTAATGGCGAAAACGAAAGCAATGCAAAACAGAAAAAAAAGTGAGAAATGTAGTTTTTCATATCATTTGAAGTAATATACAAATTTACAAAAATAAAACATTAAAAAGCAGTACTTCTTTCATCATCAAACATAACTACGCATCATTTTAAATAGATTCAAGCTCTCAGGATTGTTATTTTTATAAACCAACACAAATCTATTTTAAGAGATTAAATGAGGCAAGAATTTTTATTGGAAACTAACTAAATTCAAGATTTAGAAAAGAATTTTTTAAAAAATAGTATTTGAAAATCAATATTCTCTTTCCAATAAGTGGAGGAATGATCCCCAGGACGCTCAATGTATTCATGGTTAATTTTCAAATCTAATAATCTCGAATGCAATGATCTATTTACATCTATAAAAAAGTCATCAACGCCACAATCAATAATAATCGCTAACTGATTATTTTTCAATGTATTTACTTGATACAAAACAGTATTTTGCTGCCATCTTTCTTTATTTGATAGGTAATCGCCTAATGCTTTGCTGATATCCCATTTTTTGGGAAAAGGAGTAAAATCAAGACCGCCTGAGCTACTGCCCGCAGCACCAAATAGATTACTATGACGAATAGCCAAATACATTGCTCCATGTCCGCCCATGCTAAGGCCAGTTATCGCTCGAGAACTTGCTTTTGCTTGTGTTGAAAAATGCAAATCTATGTAAGGAACTAATTCTTTCGTGATGTATGATTCATATCGAATGGTACTATCAATTGGACTATCAAAATACCAACTCCCTTTACCTCCATCGGGGCAGACAAAAATTATTTTATGTAAATCAGCTTGATATTGTAATTGAGGGGCAACATTATTCCATTGTTTGTAGTCGCCACCATAACCATGCAAGAGGTAAACTACCGGATAACTTTCTTTTTTATTTGCACTATTTGTTGGAGAGATTACTAAGACTTTTGTTTCCTTTTTTAAGGTATTACTTTGAATCGTGACTGTATCAATCGTTCCACTCTTAGCAAAGAAAATAAAAAATAAGAAAAAAGTAAACAGCAGCTTTTTCAAGGAAATAGAATTTATAAGCAAATTTAGTGTTTTTTTTAAGCGCATTAGTTCCCTAATCAACAATCCGGGAAATAATATCTCACCTTACATTCCCCTTGATAAGCAGAAATTTCTAGCATTGATTTTCAAAATTAATTCAATAAAAGAGTAAATCGTATATTCGTAAAAAAAACAACAACAATGAAACTACTCCTCTCTATTTTATTAATCTCACAGTTTAGTTTTGCGCAAACAGCCAATAATGTAATCAACGATTCTAGTTTTATTCGCAGCGTATACGATGAGGCACTTATACGCGGAAAAGCCTATGAAGATTTAAGAGAACTTTGCAAAAATATTGGGCACCGATTATCAGGATCAGCAGAAGCTGCGATGGCCATTAAATGGAGTGAAGCAAAAATGTTAAGTTATGGCTTCGACAAGGTATACTTGCAACCGATAAAAGTACCACATTGGGAAAGAGGAAATACAGAAAGTGCATGGTATCAAAGTAAAAGTGGCATTCCTCAAAAACTTCATGTTCTTGCCTTGGGTGGATCTATTGCCACTGACGGTTTAATACATAAAGAAGTCATCGAATTTAAATCCTTTGAAGCCTTAAAAACAGCGAGTAGAAATGTTGTAGAAGGAAAAATAGTATTCATTAATCAAGAGATGGATGCTTCAGAAATCCAAACCTTCAAAGCATATGGCGGATGCTACCCAATTCGTGGTGAGGGCGCCATTGAAGCATCAAAGTTAGGAGCAATTGCGGTAATAATTCGTTCCTTAGCCATTCCAGAAGACAATTTTCCTCATACAGGATCAATGAAATACGATAGTAAAACAGCAAAAATTCCAGCAGCAGCAATTTCAACAAGCGATGCTCAAAAATTATCTCACGCTATAGAAGAGGGTCCTGTCGAACTATACATCGAGTTAGACTGTCGGGTTTTTCCTAATGCAGACTCCTACAATGTGATTGCCGAAATCACAGGTCAAAAATCAAATGAAATAATTACTTTCGGAGGCCACTTAGACTCGTGGGATACCGGCGAAGGTGCACACGATGATGGCGCAGGAGTGATTCATTGCTTGGAAGCATTAAGAATTTTGAAAACCTTGAATTATAAACCGAAGCATACTTTACGTCTTGTATTTTTTATGAATGAAGAAAACGGTAATATGGGAGGAAAGACCTATGCTCAATGGACAAAGGAGAAAGGAGAAATACAATATGCTGCATTGGAAAGTGATCGCGGCGGATTTACTCCAAGAGGATTTGGAGTAGATGGAAGCACCGAACAAGTTAATCATCTAAAAAGTTTCGAGTCCTTATTTAGCACCTACGATCTAAACCAATGGGGAAAAGGCGGCGGTGGCGTTGATATTGGACCTCTTAAAGACTACTATCCTGGGATTCCATTATATGGCTTTATTCCAGATTCACAACGCTACTTTGATTTTCATCATGCACCGAGTGATGTATTTGAGAATGTGAATAAGCGTGAATTAGAACTAGGCGCTGCGGCTATTGGTAGTTTTATCTATTTAGTTGACTCAAGACCAATTAAATAAATTTTTATTTTATTAAATACGGAAGGAAGAAACTTTTAGAAGCTGTATAAAAGAAAAATTATTGAGGTGCTTGAGAACCCTGAGGAGGATTCATTTTCTCCATAATTTTTTTAACTTCTTTATACGAAGAACATTTATTAAGTTCTTTTTCTATTTTATCTTGATTCCCCTTATATTTTTCAAGAAACAAATCGTTACATGCTTCCAAATCCTTTTCATATTTCTTTTGAACAGCTTCGATTTTCTTTTGGTCATCTTTTGCAGCGTTTGCTTCTTTTGTTATCGCCAAATAAATATCTGAACAGTTACAAACTTCTGAACCTTTTAATAGAGTAGTAACTATCATTACTAGAAAAAATAAAACAGCGGCACCATTTATTACTAACCAAGCATTACCTGCGTGGGTTAAATTTTTGTTTTCAATGTCTTTTCCAGCGCTTCGTAATTTAAATCCAATGACAATTAATATGGCAAGAATTGATGTAATAATAAGGTAATTGGTCATCATAAAGTTTATTTTTAATTTTTGTTATGCAAATCTACTATAATTATTAGTTTTTTATTTTTTTTTTGGGATTTATTTAAAATAATATCAAAATGAATAAATGAATGAAACCTTTTGTTTAGTCCATTCTTACTATTTAGCACCTAATTGAAAGTAGGCCTTAATTAAAAAGCTTAAATAGAAAAAAAGACATTAATTGTGAAGCAACCAGAAAAGCTGGTCGTAATTTATTTAATTCCTATTTGATCTTCGGATGAAGAAGCAATAGCTGTTATTTCGAGCCTTAATTTACTTCCTTCGGAATTTATTAAAACTGTTGACTCTGCCACCTCTAATATTTTTCCGTGAATACCACCAATGGTAACGACCTTCTGACCTGGCATTAGATTTTCTCTAAACTTTTTTGCTGCTTTTTGTTTTTTCATATTCGGACGAATCATGAAAAAATAAAAAATTACAATCATAACCACAATCATGATTAAACTTGATGCTCCACTATTACCTGCTGCTGGTGCTAAAAATTCCATAGTCTATTTATTTAATTATTTAATTACTGCTTTAATCATTAAAACCGTTGTATTAGGTTCTGTATTTGTCATTATAGTTACTGATTTACTTACATTCTTTGTATTTAACTTATCGGTCATTACTTGCGCTACAATTTCACCTGTTTCACCTGGCTGTATTGGTTTTTCTGGCTTATGAGGCACTGTACACGAGCAAGATGGTCTTACTTCACCAAAAACCAAGGGATACTTTCCAGTATTTTTAACTTTGAATTTGGCATTAATCACCTCACCTTTAACAACGGTTCCGGCATCAAACACTAAATTAACCTCCATCGTAGTTTTCTGCCCAACAACGACATTACTATTATCTTCACATGAGAAGATCAAAAAACTTAGGGCTAAAAAAAAGATTGTGTTTTTCATATTCGTTTAATTTATCAAACCTCTACCGGTTTTCACTATTTTTTTCTCCAAAGTTAACTTTCCTATGGCTTTATCCAAAATTCCATTGATAAATAAATTACTTTTTGGTGTACTATAAAATTTAGAAATCTCAATATATTCGTTTAATGTAACCTTTGTAGGTATACTTGGGAAAATTTGAAGTTCAGTTAACCCCATTTTTAAAAGCAGCATATCCATTTTAGCAATTCGATCTAATTCCCAATTATCAGCTAATTCGGCAATTAAGTCTTCACTCTCCTTATTATTTAGAAGCGTTTTTAAAAATAATTGAACAAGAAATTCTTTTTCATCATCATTTTCCTTAAACAAAGGCAAAGGAATAAATTCTTCCTTCTCTTGAATACTCTTTATAGATTTTATCACCATCGAACAGCATAAATCAAGGTCATCAATCCAATTGATGCTTTTCTCTTCAAAATAATGATACAAAAGGTCAGAATTAGCTAGATCTTCTTTAAAAATGGCTATTGCAAAAGCTCGATCTTCTTCAAAACCAGACAAGCCATTATTCATGTATTGAAAATAGGTTTCATTTTCTAAAGTATGTTGAAAAATTTTACGGAAAAGCTCTTGATTTTCGACCCCCATCCAATTTAGCTTACGTTTTTCACTTAGCTCTTTTAAAGAACTTGATTGTTCTAAAGCAGTAATAATTTCATTCGAAACAAATTTTAAATTGGGATGTAAATCTTCTTCAGAAGGCCGTAATTTATTCTTCTTGTCCGCTAGTTTATTTTCAGCAGCACGCTTCATTTCAGATAGACTTAATAATAGGTACAAGTACATATCATACATTCTTTCAATAGTATGCAACAATTCTTTTTCTGCCTTTGGGATATTATTTTCTTCTGATTGAAAATAAGCATAAAGCAACTGTAGAACTTTTATTCGAAGATGTCTTCTGTTTAGCATTTATTTTGGTAATTTAACTATTCCAACGGCGGCAATTCGTTCTTCAGCAATTTTATTCGCAATTTGATAGCTTGGAATATTTCCTTCTTTCGAACGCTGAATGATATTTAGAATGGTTGTATAAATTTCTCCTGCTTTACCATGAGCCCATTCAGATGATAATCCTTCAACTTCTGAGAAACAATTAATAACCCCACCTGCATTAATGGTGTAATCTGGCGCATAAATAATTCCTTTTTTCATAAGTTCTAGACCATGTTTTTGCTCATCCTGCAATTGATTATTGGCAGCACCAGCAATTATTGAACACTTTAAACGACCAAGAGTATCATCATTGATGGTGGCACCTAATGCACATGGTGCATAAATATCCATAGGCACATCATAGATTTCATTCGGAGCTACAACTTTAACACCATATTGCTTGGAAACACGTAAAAGTGTCTCTTCGTGAATATCTGTTATTACAACATTTGCATTTTCCTCGGTCAGATGCTTTACTAGATATTCACCAACATGACCAACACCTTGAACGGCAATTGTTTTTCCGCTTAAAGAATCTGATCCGAATTGCTCTTTAGCACACGCTTTTATCCCCATGTACACACCATAAGCAGTTACTGGTGAAGGATCACCACTTTTACCTGGCAAACCAGCCACGTGTTTCGTTTCCATATTCACCCATTGCATATCAGAGGGTGAAATACCAACATCCTCAGCCGTAATGTAATTGCCAGCAAGGCTATCAACAAATTTCCCAAATCGTCGGAACAAGGCCTCTGATTTCATAGAGCGAGCATCGCCAATGATTACTGCTTTTCCACCGCCTAAGTTTAAGCCAGAAATAGAATTTTTGTAGGTCATTCCTTTCGACAAGCGAAGAACATCTTTTAAGGCTTCCATTTCATTGGCATACATCCACATTCGTGTCCCACCCAAAGCTGGTCCTAAAACGGTATTGTGAACAGCAATAATTGCTTTAAGTCCTGTAGCTTGGTCATTACAAAATAAAATTTCCTCATGCCCCATGAGCGACATTTGAGAAATAACTGGGTTTTCTGTTAAGTTCATGGAAGCATACTTATATAGAGATCCGACATTTTCATATTATGATTCATTCGCATTGATAGCGATTGTTTATTTTTGCAACATCAACTTGCAGGCGCAAATTTAGAAAATTATCTATGAAGTCTCTTCGACACCTGAATAAATATTTCTTCAAATATAAATGGCGCTTTCTATTTGGAATACTTTTTACAATTATCAGCAATTATTTTGGTGTGAAAATGCCTATTTATGTTAAAGATACCGTTGATAGCTTAATGGGCTCGGTATCCGTAACTTCCTTGAATGATGCCTTATATTTATCCTTAAAAATTGGAGGGATATATTTATTCTTGTCCTTTGCCAAAGGTTTTTTCCTATTTCTCATGCGGCAAACCATTATTGTCATGTCAAGACACATAGAATTTGACCTAAAAAACGAGATCTTTAACCATTATCAAAAATTGGACAGCGCTTTTTTCAAAAAAAATAGAACCGGCGACCTTATGAACCGGATTTCTGAAGATGTTGGTTTGGTCAGAATGTACTTAGGTCCCGGAATTATGTACACCATTAATTTAATTGTATTGGTGACAATGATCATCACACAAATGGTTCAGATCAGTCCAATATTGACCTTGTACGTCCTTATTCCTTTACCAATTATGTCAGTGATTATTTATAAAGTTTCAAGCAAAATGAATCTGTTAAGCGGCAATGTACAAGCCGAGCAATCAAGTATTTCCACTATTGCGCAAGAAACATTTGCAGGAATTAGTGTGATAAAAGCATACAATAGAACAAAGGAAACAACAGATAAGATGAATCAGTCTGCCAATGCCTATAAAGACAAGAGCATGAAGCTGGTGCTTATCAATTCTTTATTCATGCCCACTATTTTATTTTTAATTGGAATAAGCACCATTCTTGCGATTTATATCGGCGGTACAATGACCTATTCAAAGGAGCTTTCCCTTGGTGGCATCGTTGCTTTTATATTTTTTGTCAATAACCTTACTTGGCCATTTGCTAGTATAGGATGGGTTAGTTCGATTATTCAGCGGGCTGCTGCATCTCAAAAAAGAATAAATGAATTTTTAGAAGAGAAGCCAAGCATTGTAAATGAAAACCATGAAACAAGGTCTTTTGGAGGAGAAATTGTTTTTAATAAGGTTTCCTTCACCTATACAAATACTGGTATCACAGCCATTAAGGAAATTAGTTTTCAAGTAAAAAAGGGAGAGACACTTGCTATATTAGGAAATACAGGCTCAGGAAAATCAAGCATCTTAAGTTTAATCCTTCGACAATTCGATGTGGATAAAGGGGAAATATTAATCGATGGAATTGACATAAAGCAATGCAATTTAGATTATCTAAGAGAACAAAGTGGTATGGTCACACAAGATGTCTTTTTGTTTTCGGATACCATCCGAAATAATATTCAATTTGGCTCTAAAAACGATAATGCATCTACAGAAGAAATCATTGCGGCCTTAACAGATGCCTTTGTCATTCAAAACATCAACGATTTTCCTGATGGAATAGAAACAGAATTAGGTGAAAGAGGAGTTAATTTGAGTGGTGGCCAAAAGCAACGCATTAGTATTGCGCGTGCACTCATACGCAAGCCATCCTTATTGCTACTTGATGACTGCCTTTCAGCCGTTGATACCGAAACAGAAGAAACCATTTTGAAAAACATTCAAAAAGGAAGTGCCAATCGAACGACAATCATCGTTAGCCATCGTATTTCAACGATTCGAAATGCCACTAAAATAATTGTATTGGATGCAGGTCAAATCGTTGAAGAAGGCAACCATGCTACCCTACTAAAAAACAAAGGACTTTATGCTGCCATGTACCAAAAACAGCTCATCGAGGAAGAACATTAAAGATGAAAAGAATTGGCATTTTATCAGACACTCATGGATTTTTAGACCCTAGAATAATGGACTATTTCTCAGCGGTAGATGAAATCTGGCATGCTGGCGATATTGGATCATTAGAGGTACTCGATCAACTTCGGCTTTTCAAACCAACAAGGGCAGTATATGGTAATATTGATGATCATTTGATTCGACAAGAAACGCAATTAAACGAACGATTTACCATAGAAAATGTGGAGGTTTTGATGACGCATATTGCTGGAAGACCAGGCAATTACTCAAAACCAGCATTCGAAGAACTGACAAAAAATGGCGCACCAGCCCTTTTTGTTTGTGGACATTCGCATATTACCTTGGTGCAGATGGATAAACGTTTCAATATGCTCTGGATAAATCCAGGTGCTTGCGGAATTAAAGGATTTCATAGTGTTAGAACCTTAATCCGTTTATCAATAACTGGCGATCGATTTCATGACTTAGAAGTAATTGAATTGGGTAAAAGAGCGTAGAGGGTTATTTTGTATCTACGCCAATACTTTGAAGTTCTGCCATTGACATGGTTGGTGGAAAAATCCCTTGGTCTAATTTAGCTTTAATAATATCAGCTGCTTTTTGCGCTTGTTCTTGAGATGAAAATGAACGAATTCCTTGCACTGCTGGAATGTGCTCTTGTTTAATTACCATCGCTCCATCTTTCCATACTTCATAGCCCCATCCCGATGCATTTTCGACAGTTCTAACTTCGTAGACGCTGGTATTTTTCTCGCGAATTTCAGCTTCTACAGGATTATCTTTTACTGAAAGCTCCTCATTTTTAGCACTATTTTTCGGACTATTTTCGGGATTCTTTTTACTTCCCACATCTCCGCAGGAAACGAATATTAAAACCAATATAATGAGAACAATAAACTTCATTCTAAAATAATTCTTGTTAAAGGATAGGCCTGATTATTTGCCATTAATTGAATCATATAAACCCCAGGAATTTTTGTATGGCTTGTTAGATTAATTGCATAATTTTCTACTGAATTAAACTGACTTTCGCCAATTAATAGTCCCGAAGCAGCATAAATACGATAGCCTATTAAATCTTCTTGAACACCATTGATTTGTATAAGCGATTGGGTTGGATTTGGATAAAAAGAAACTGAGTTAGGGGTGTCGTTCTCTTGAATTCCTGCAGTACCTGAATAGGCATAGAAATCATCGTGAAAAGTACCATTAAAACCTGTCCCTACATAAGCGATTCCAGAAATTGTAAAAGCCACAGCATTTTTTCTTCCTGAGCCGGGAAAATCGGAGCGTTGAAGCCACGAATTAGTGTAATAATTATATTCCCAAACATCTTTTTTGAACTCATTCAAATTGTCTTCCCCTAAGGCAATATAACCTAAGGGAAATGAGGCGGACCAGGCCACTGCACCTGAGCGAGGTGTGCCAGGGAATGGTGCTTTTTGAATCCATAGATCCAAAGCGGCATCATACATCCAAAAATCATTCTGTAAAACACCAGCATCTCCAGTACCGACAAAACCATAATCTAATTCAGAAAAGGCAACGGCTCCCTTCCGCGGCAAACCAGGAAATTCTTGAATTTCTGTCCAACTATTTGTTAATGGATCATAGGCATAAAAATCATTTGTTAATCCAGAAGCAGCTTGTCCGGTTCCTACATGTCCCAAATCATTTAAAACAAAAGCGACCGCTTGTTTCCTTGGTGCTCCGATGAAATTAGCTTTTTGAGTCCATGTATTTGCAATAGGATCGAACTCCCATAAATCATTCATGTATTCAACCGTTTCTGTTTGGCCTAATCCAACATATCCTTTATCATAAATTGAAAATGAAATGGCTGAAGCGCGCTCTAATCCTTGTCCGTTATCACCTCCAAGTGAAGCTTCATTATCCCAATCATTTTGAAAATTATCATAGGAATTCACCTTCCTTCGAAAACCATATTCTTCTAAACCTGTTGCCACATAAGCATATGAACCAACCGTAAATGCAGTTGCTGCTGCTCTTGGATCGCCATTAATCGTGTCAATTTGATACCATGTGTCTTGAGCGCAAAGTGATAAAGCGCCCATTATAGAGTAGATGAGTACACAAATTCTTTTCATTAATTCTTAATTATACTAGTTGTACCAATAACTTTATCATCATTTGTGAGCTCTACTAAATAGTTGCCACTCGGCAAAGCTGACACGTCGATTTCTTCTCCCATGAATTTCATTTCCATCACCTTATGCCCTAAAAAAGTATAGATAGTCAGCTTTGCAGGTACAGTTATATTTCCTTTTAATTGAATAATTCCATTACTTGGATTAGGAAACACCACCAATTGAGGCGATTTATTTTCTTCAAGGGAAGCATAATCCGTTGCAGAATACTCTTGCATACCGCGTCTTTTTCCACTATACCCTTTTCCTGTTCCAACATATGCTTTATTATTAATCACAAAAGCAGCAGCACTTTTTCGAGCGCTACCTCCATAACTTGCACGAATTGCCCAAGTATTGGTTTCAGGATTATATTCAATTAAATCATCCAGTAAGCCACCATTAGTTCCTAAGCAAACGAATCCCCTTCCATTAATGGAGAAACCACTAGCAGATCCTCTTTCATAAGCTGGAAAAGGCGCAATTGGAGTCCATGAATTTGAGCCCGGATTATATTTATAAAAGTCTTTTTTATACACATCTTGATTAGCTCCCATCCCAACGTAGCCTACCCCATCGATGCTAAATGATACGGCTAAGTAACGAACACCTCCGGGAAATGGAGCCCTAGAAGTCCAAGTATCAACACTTGGTTTATATTCCCATAATTGATTTATATAGGCATTGGGACCGATTTTACCCCCGCAGACATATGCTTTTTCATCAGCTACAAAGACGGTACTAAAAAATGCTCCATTACCACCTCCTCCAGGATAATCAGCTTTTTGGAGCCAAGTATTTGTTAAAGGATCAAATTCCCACAGATCTTTCATTTTAACTCCCTGAAAAGAAATCTCATTATCCACGCCAAGCCCAATATACCCTTTTCCTCCGGCTGAAAACCCTATAGCATCTCTTCTTGCCGAACCAGGTAAATCAGCCATTTGGGTCCATGAATCAGTGCTTGGATCGTAACGCCAAAGGTCTTTCAACACTTGTTCGGCAGTATCTAAGCCTGTTCCCAAATATCCGTAGTCGCCAATTGAAAATCCAACCGCTCTTTCACGTTGTCCACCTGAGAAATCATTCAATTCTTTCCAATTATTTCCTTGAGAAAAAAGTGATGTAGAAAGTAATAATACTAAAAGTAGTGCTAGCCTCATAGCAATAAAATTTGATCGGAAAATAGGATGGCTTCATCCTTTCGAAATCTCAAAATATAAGATCCTCTTGGAAGATGCTTGACATCAATCATCGCATTATCGGAACTAACACTACCTTCTAATATAATTTGACCTGATAGCGTTATGAACTCATACTTTAGTTCTTGTTGCATTCCAGAAAATTTCAGTTTAACAAAATCACTTGCCGGATTAGGGAAAATAGAAACTTGCGCATCGAGTTCTGACAAAGCGCTGACATCATCAACGGGATTGTACTGCCAAAAATCATTAAAATTAACACCGTTGGTACCAGAACCAAAATAGCCTTTATTGTGAATGGCAAAAGCAACAGGAAACCGTCTACTCGTTCCCGGAAAAACCTCCACAGCTGTCCAAGTATTTGAACCTGGCGAAAAAGACCAAACTTGATCTGTCAAAATGGAAAGTCCACCAACATATCCACACGTCACATATCCCTGTTGATTTATAGCGAAACCTGAGCTTCCTCCGGTGGTAACTCCGGGAAAATTAGCGCGTTGAATCCAAGTATTTTCTGCAGGCTTAAACTCAAACAGAAGTCCTCCTTGCTTAATAAATCCACTTCCTTCAATGGCAAAACAGCAAGTCCAATTTGTAAAACTAACAGGGGCATTTGCTTTTAAGGACCATGAATCAATTTGCGGATCATATTCTGCCAATTGATTATTTTTATAAACATATCCTTTATTATTAACTGAAAACCCTTGACTATCTGTGGGATCGAAAAAAGGACAAGGCGCAATAGCTGTCCATGTGTTCGCTTGTGGATTAAATCGATAGAACTGACCAACCAATGTTGCCCCTCCGCCTACATGTGGCTGTTCATCAACAGTAAAAGATATTGCAGCATAATTTCCAACTGGATAATTTGCTTTTTGAGTCCAAGAATTAGAAGCGGGATCATATTCCCACCAATCGTTGTAATTTATATTAACACCAGTTCCATTCATGTGGCCGAGCCCGATGTATCCTTTATTTGTAGTAGCACATCCCGAAGCTCTGTGTCTACCTACCCCACCAAAAGATGCTTTTTGAATCCAATCACCAGCTAAAGCAGTGGAAAGCGTAAAAATGAGAAATAGGAAAGAAAGAAGGTATCGCTTCATAAATATTATTTAGTAATAATTAATTTTTGAAGTTGTGAAGCCCCAGCTATTTTGACTAAGTAAGTTCCATTTGGAAGCACACTTGCATCAATTTGATTATTGTTCGTGTGTGTCGTTTCGAACACAAGAGCGCCCAATAAGTCAAAGATTTGAATATTTCCAGTACCTGTAGAAAGATTAAATTCCCCTTGATTTGGATTAGGGTAAATACTGAAGTCATTATCTGAAAGCACATCAATTCCAACATCCGACGACTCGATTGTCAATGTATATGCACCCATTTCATTCCCCCAACCTTCCACAATAAAATAGACCGTTCCTAGTCCTACTGTTGAAAAGCTCAGCGCCGATTGACTTCCACAATCGTCATCATTGTAGGCAATAACATTACCAGCGAGGTCAACAACACTTAAAAAAGTATCAAAAGAAGCACCGCATAAACTGACATTTAAAAAATTATACATGGGAGCAACATCGTATCGGTAATAAATATCGGGGGAATTATACACTAAATTATCATTTGAATAACAAAACGAATTATCTCTAGTATCAGAAAATGGTATGGCAGAAACAACAATAGGATCACTTGTGTTATCGCCAATATATCCTGTGCAATCCATTCCATTGGCGATAGTTATACCAAAATCCATCGTGGATCCCCATTGAAAACTAGCGCAAGGATCAAGAGGCAAAGCACCTGCTTCCTTTTGAGTAACGCGCATTCTGGTAATTCCATTTTGTGCATTTACCGGAACGTTAACTACAAAAACTGTTGCTACAGCAGGCGGAATACCTGTCCAGGTCCCAACAGATTCGTTTGGGTCAAAAACCATATTTTGATCAAAATCAATCCAAACTTGCCCTACTCCTGCGTAATTTCCTCCACAGGTTCCAAATTCGACACTCAGGGAATAAGTCCCTCCAGCATTGATGGTAACATTCTGTGCTGTATAGTTTTCAACCCCAATTACACTTGGGCAGCCAATATGATTAATCACCCCTAAAACACCCGTCATTTGAACTAATTTCACATTGGAATCTGCATTACTGGTAGGTCCACC
>JBILCD010000196.1:0-4622 GCA_044353285.1 Crocinitomicaceae bacterium
TCGCTTACCTTCCCCAATCATTACTCCAGCCGTAAAAGCAGAGGAGGGGCATGATGAAGATATTTCTCGTGAAGATATTTTGTTGCACGGACATGTTAGCAAAGAAGTATATGAAAAAATGGAATCGTATACTAGAAAACTATTTCAAAGAGGAACTGAAATGGCTTTTAAGCAAGGCTTAATATTGGTCGATACAAAATATGAGTTCGGTTTACTAAATGGGGAGGTCGTTTTAATTGATGAAATTCACACTCCGGATTCTTCGCGTTATTTTTATGCTGAAGGCTACGAGGAACGTCAGGCTGAAGGTATAGAGCAAAAGCAATTATCAAAGGAATTTGTGCGGCAATGGCTGATCGAGAATGGTTTTCAAGGCCTTGAAGGTCAAGAAATTCCTCATATGCCAGATGAATTTGTGCAAATTATTTCCGAACGGTATATTGAGTTGTATGAAAAAATAACGGGGAATCAGTTTATTAAATCAGATACCACGAACAGCAATGATCGCATTTTTAATAATGTTCAGGCTTATCTTCAAAAGGAAATACAATAGTTTATTTTTTCTCCAAAACTTCCAAAATAGGCAAGCCTGTCATGGCTCCTGAGCGCTGTAAATAAAGCAAATGGGTTAGTGTTGCTGAAATGTCAGTAATTTCTAATGGCCGAAACACATCGCTAGGCTTTAATCCACCACCATACCAAAGCAATGGAACATGGGTATCGTAGTTAAAAGCTGAGCCATGAGAAGTGCCTTTAAAATCAGTATCGTCTTCTACAGGTAAAAATCCAGGATTCAACAAATACAATACATCACCACTTCTATTAAAGTCGTATCCTAAGAACAGCATTTTTCGCCAGTTATCGCTGTTTGCGCTACCTTCCATGAGTTGTTCGGCGGTAAATACAGCTTTAACTTCTGCCCATTTTCTGATTTCTTGACTTATAAAGTCACAAATGGCATTGTAATCAAGTTTTAATGAATCAATCTCTTTCCGATTTAGGTATATGTTTTGATTTATTTCGTTCAGCGTAATGGGGGATTTGAATTTTGTAAGAATAGCTAATTTCAATTCTTCCATTTTTAAATTACTTGCGTGGTAGCCTCCGGGAAGACGCATGTCCATTAGCATTTGAGGAATGGGAACAACGGCATGATCAGCAGTTAGAAAAAGGGTGAAATTATCTTTGCCAAGTTTCTTCGTTAATTCCTTTAATAGTTTTTCTATTTCTAAGTCCATCCGCGCATACATATCCTCTATTTCCAATGAATAAGGACCAAAGCTATGCCCTGCTATGTCTGGGGTTGAATAACTAATACACAGTAAATCGGTCTGTGCATCTTCCCCTAGCTTTTCATTTTTTATGGCCGAAAGAGCCAAATCAGTTAGTAAGCTATTACAAGCTGGGGAAATCGTGAATCCACTAAAATCGGTGGCAGGAAAGGTGGTGAAATTATATGGAAAGACAGCGTCTGTTTTCCCGGGGATAATCGCCTCGTATTTACTTTCGTCTTTATCGGCAGCTAAATAGGTTTCTTTTGGGTATAAAAGCGTCCAATCTGTCAAGTAGGTTTTTGCATTTTTATGCGCGTTAAAGTCTTCTAGCCAATCGGGTAATTTATCCTTGAAGTAGGTACTTGTTGTAAAAGTGCCGCTGAGTGGATCAAACCAATAGCTTCCATCGCTTAAATGCCCACCTGGAAGGATGGCACTTCGGTTTTTAATTGAAAGTGAGATCACTTTTGCGCTTGGGTAGCTTAGTTTTAATTGATCGCTTATCGTATATGTTTTTAGATTTTTTGGCGAAGCTTTACAATACGATGAGTTGGTTCCAATTCCCGTGACAGACAAATCTTCCACACAGTTAACATTAGCCGATGTAGTTCGATCATACCAATTGTTGCCAATAATCCCATGATTATTTGGGCTCGTTCCGGTGTAAATGGAGGCGTGGCCTGGCCCAGTGTAGGTTGGGACGTAATTGTAATTCACATTGCGGCAATTCACACCATTTTTCATCAGGGCATTAAAGCCACCTTTGGTAAAATGATGCTGATAACGGTATAAATACTCGTAGCACATTTGATCAATTACGATTCCAACAATAAGTTTGTTTTTCTTTTGTGCTGTTAGAGTTCCGTTGAAAAAGAAGAGAAGCACAAAAAATAAAAGAAAGGACAATTTATCCTTTGCCTGGTTTTCCATTTTTGATTGGTATGACTGGTGATGTATTGCTTGGCTTGTTTGTATTAATAGGAGCAGGTTTGTTATTGTTGTTTGGCACCTTGATTTGGATTGGTTGGCTTGGTTTTACTATTGTATTGTAATTACCATTTGTTTTAATATCGGTTTTTCCTGGCTTTTCTTCGATTGGATTTACACTTTGTGGTTTTGGTTGCGCTTCTCCGCTTGGATTTTTAGGAGCTAAAATTTGATGCGTATTCGTATTTAATAATGGTCTTTCTAATTTATTAAGAACCACACCTTCCGTTGCTAACGATGGCGAAGGAACAGGATTCGGAGCAATATTTAAATACCCTTGATCAAAGATGCATCCTCCCATTTCATCGGGGCTTATACCCATTGCTTCGCATCTTTGTCTTGCCATTGATTGCTGATTGGAATTCAGGTCTGATACTGTTAGATGAACCATTGGGAATCTTCGATCTGTAAAAGAAGCGGTATTTGTCCCATTTGAATAATCAAATAATGTGGTCATGTCTGTTACTCTCCAATCATCTGCAAAACTTTGTGATAGGTAGCTTAAGTACTCTTTTTCAGCAATAATTGATGCTTGCTGCATTAAAGGATTCCCAAATGTTGAGAATGCTTGGTAGACAGGGGGCGCTTGATTGTTGTTTCTACCGTTAAAATCATCATTAATATTTTTATTCGCATTCCCAAGTAGGCCAGTATATGTTTGAGTACTGCACTCAAAAATTGTAACCGTTACATTGATGAAATTTGTACCACCACCAGCTCTATTATTAAGAATCAGCACTTCGCCCGTAGGCCAAGTTATAATGTAATTACTTCCATTTAACCTAATTGTTCCTCCATGTGGTAAAAAATAGGTCCTTCCTTGTAATTGGATTGGCGCACCATCTAAAAATAATGGCGTAACATTCCGCGAAGGTGCGTCTTGAGCATAAAATCCTACTCGATCACCAGAAACATTCATGGCTATTGCCGAGTTCAAGGAGAAATTATCACTTTGTGCTTTTTGCCTCGCTTGAATCTCAAAGTTTCTATCGGAAGATTTTGACAATTCGAATTCACCTACTGTTTGAAATGAATAGGTAGCATTGTCAAAGGATTTTAAATGTGGGTCACCGTAGCTTCGGCCTTGTATTGTTTTGCAAAAAGTATTGTTAATTAGCGCTAAGAGTAAAGTGGTAAATGAGTTATTTGTTGGTTGCGCACCCGTGTTGTTGGTCTCAATATATTCTTTTAAGTCTTCCCTTTTTTCTTTAGGCATCAAACTCAATAGTTCATACGGCGTCAATTCTTCAGCAAAAGTTCTATCTGGAATGACTTGATTAGTTGACATCGCCATTATGCTTTCGGATAACCAAAGGCCTCGAATAGGATCCCAATCTTTCAGTTCGAATAAAATATTATCAGTTACACTGGGCTTTTCTGGTGAAGGAATGACCGGGGCCTCTTGTGAATAGGACACTTGAAGTATTCCTAGGAAAAAAAACAAACTGATTATTTTCATTTTTGGGATATTTAAAGTTGAATTTATGGCTTTTCTAAAGTTTTAAGGTTCTCTTCTTTTCGTTAAATTTCTTCCTCATTATCATGAAACTTATAACCGACTCCCTTTACAGTAGAAATCATATGATTGCCAATTTTCTCTCTGATTTTTCGAATGTGTACATCAATGGTGCGGTCGCCTACAATGATATCTGATCCCCAAACGCTATTTAGAATAAACTCACGCTTAAAAACAGTATTCGGTTTAGAAGCCAAAAGTGCCAACAATTCAAATTCTTTTCGGGGGAAATGAATTTCCACATTGTTTTTTAAAATCAGATAACGTTCCCGATCTATCAAAAAATTAAGGTGGCTTGTTTTTACTTCAGGTTTAAAATTACGTCGCAATAAAGCGTTAATACGACTTATTAAGACTTTTGGCTTTATCGGTTTCGTAACGTAATCATCTCCACCCGATTCTAATCCTGCTATTTGACTGTAATCCTCACTGCGGGCTGTTAGAAAACAAATGAGAATATGTTGATTCTCAAGATCGGCTTTTATCCGCTCACAAAATTCAATCCCATCCATTTGCGGCATCATTACATCCAAAATAATTAAATCTGGCTTGCCGATTTTAACCTGAGCAAGGGCTGCTATACCATTTTCGGCACAGCTTACCTCATGTCCTTCTCGCTTGAGATTATACATGAGTAATTCTCTTATGTCTTCTTCGTCATCGACGATTAATATCTTTGCCATAACTTATACGAAAGTACGAAGTTTCTTTATTAATATTAAAAAAAAACGACAAAGAATACTTGGCAGATTTTTTATATTGTCCTTTTACTCAGGCTCATTTATGATTAAATTAGTTACTTTTAATGCTCCTTTTGTATTTTTAGCAAATTATACACACTAAAA
>JBILCD010000045.1:0-13400 GCA_044353285.1 Crocinitomicaceae bacterium
ATCCAAAGCACGAAAGCCAAGAAGAGCGACGTAAAAAATTTGGCCTTGATTTCTTTGAAAAAAGAAAACGAAGAGGGATCATGGAGTTTGAGGCAATTCAATTGATGCGAGAGCGAAATCACTTCGGTGCAATGATGGTTGAGAGTGGTTTAGCAGATGCCATGATTACTGGTTTAACGAGAAGTTATCGGTCTTCTTTGAAGCCCTTACTTCAGATTATTGGCCTAGAGAAAGATGTTAATCGAATTTCAGGTATGTATATTTTGAATACTAAACGTGGACCTTTATTTTTAGCAGATACTACGGTAAATCTAAATCCAAATGCAGAACAAATTGCCGAAATCACACTGAATGTTGCTAAAACAATCCGGAAACTTAAGGTTATACCTAAAATTGCGCTTCTAAGTTATTCCAATTTTGGCTCTTCTCCAGGAGATGATGCTGAAAAAATGGGAAAAGCAGTCAAAATTTTACATGAAAACCACCCAACATTAATCGTTGATGGAGAAATGCAGGCTAATTTCGCCCTTAATTCTGAATTAATGAATGAGAAATTTTCGTTTTCAGCCTTAGCTAATAAGGAAGTGAACACCTTGATTTTTCCGAATTTATCTGCTGGTAATATTGCCTATAAATTACTGCAACAAATGACAGATGGAGACGCTATTGGCCCCATATTAATTGGATTAAAAAAGTCAATTCACGTGGTTCAATTGGGTTCTACAGTTAGAGAAATTGTGAATATGGTCAAAATTGCGGTTATAGACGCTCAAAATAAATAAGATGATTGCACAATTAAATGGTAAGTTAGTCGAAAAAAATCCAACAGAGTTAATCATCGAATGCGGTGGTGTTGGTTATGAAGTCAAAATATCACTCAATACCTACACAGCAATTGGTGCAGCCGAGGCAATTCGAATTTTTACTAAACTTATTGTCCGTGAGGATGCCCAACTTTTATATGGTTTTGCTACCAAAGAGGAAAGGGAAATGTTTAGTTATTTAATTAGCGTTTCTGGAATCGGACCTAATATCGCTATGATTATGTTATCCTCATTAGTTCCTGAAGAAATTGCCCACGCAATTCAAACGGAGGATGTGGCAACAATTCAACGCATAAAAGGGATTGGAGCAAAAACGGCGCAGCGTGTTATTATTGATCTGAAAGGAAAAGTGATGAAAATTGCAGAAGGAGCAGAAAATACATCCGGTTTGGGCAATACAAAACGATTTGATGCGTTAAATGCCCTCGTTTCTTTGGGCTTCGATAAAAAAGCGGCTGAAAAGGCAATCGAAAGAGTTGATTCTGGAGATTTGCCTGTTGAAAATTTAATAAAAGAAGCATTAAAAGTATTGTGATTTGAATAGAACGTTTACATTAATGAGTTTTTGTATTCGAAGCTTTGCTTGTGTAAGGCTTCTGTTGGTGCTGTCTGTTATTATTATTGCGAGCGCTGCTTTTTCTCAAAATGGACCAACACTTCCTTTTCCGATTTTTAATCCATTAAATCCTGGCCAAAATGGCACGCAAAGTTTCGACTTAGGAAGTCCTAGTTCACTCAATCAAACGATTGTCTATGATCCCACCACAGGGACATACATTTTTTCAGAAACATTAGGAAACGGCCTTAATTTTAAGAATCCTTCCATGATGACCTTGGAAGAATACTTAGCTTATCAAAATAAAAAGGCAATTGATCAAAATTGGCAGGAAATAATTGACGAGGAATCAGTCGAGGGAAGATCCTTCGAATTACCCATAAAAATTGGAAGCAAAGCATTTAAGAATTTTTTTGGCTCCGATGAAATAGTAATCCGTCCACAAGGTAATGTGGAAGTGCAATTTGGCGTAAATTCCTCGAGGTACGATAATCCAATTTTGCCGATGCGACAAAGAAGAGTTACGCGTTTTGATTTTCAACAAAATATCAATATGGATATTGTTGGGCAAATTGGAACTAAATTAAAAATAGGCGCAAAGTATAGCACCCAAGCATCTTTTGACTTTGAAAATATTTCCAAATTAGAACATACCGGAGATGAAGATCAAATTCTGCAGAAAATTGCACTAGGTATGGTTTCTCTTGATTTGCCAACTTCTTTAATTCAAGGTTCGCAAACCCTTTTTGGTGCAAAAACACAATTAAAATTCGGTAGAGCTACGGTAGATTTAATTGCGGCTTCCTCGAAAGGAAAACGCCAAGAAATTAATATTACAGGAAAATCCCAAGTCCAAAAATTTGAGTTGAGTGCGGATAATTATGAAGCAAATCGACATTATTTTCTAAACTTATTTCATCAGCAAAATTACGATAATGCAATGTCTACCCTTCCATTTGTTAACGCTACTAGATACATTACACGTATTGAGGTATGGATTACAAATCGAACAAATAATACCGAAAATACCCGAAATATTATTGCCTTCGCTGATTTAGGAGAAGGTCTTGCTAGCAATTGTCAAGGTGCGCCAGGTGGTTATCAACCAAATTATGATCCAGACAATCGAGCCAATATATTATACGATTGGGCATCCAACCAACCATTGGTTCGAGGTTTCTCAAATGCTGTGAGTGCCTTAAGTTCACAAGTTACCGCTCCTGGGCCTTTTCAACAAGCAATCGATTATGAAAAAGTTGAAAATGCTAGGAAGCTGACGGAGCAGGAATATACCTATAATGCACTATTGGGTTATATTTCATTAAATAATGCGCTTAATAATGATGAGGTATTGGGTGTTGCGTATGAATATACGTATCGAGGAGAAACCTATCATGTAGGTGAATTTTCTACAGATGGAGCTAGCGGACAACAAGCGCTAATTTTGAAATTAATAAAGCCGACCATTACCAACCCAAGAAATAAAATTTGGGACTTAATGATGAAAAACGTTTATTCTGTTGGCGCATTCCAAGTAGATCAGCTAGGTTTTAGGGTAGATATACTCTACAATAATCCAGAAACCTCGGTTCTTTTGCCAATTTTCCCAATGAATGGGGTAGATGATAAGCAATTGGTCACCTTGTTAGATATGGATAAAATCAATCAAAACAATCAGCCTTTTTCGGACGGTGTCTTTGATTTCGTGCCTTTTAATATCGTAAACAATAAAGCCGATAATGGCGGAACAATTAACCGTAAAAATGGACGAATTTTCTTCTCTACTATTGAACCTTTTGGTAAAACATTGGCGAAAAAATTATCGGATGCAGGTGTTCCTCAACTTACCGTAGATAAGGTTTCTTTTTATGAACTATATGATTCAACTAAAACAGCGGCTCAACAAATTCCGAGTAAAAATCGTTTTCTATTTAAAGGCGAATACCAATCATCGGTAAGCTCAGACATTCCCCTTAATGCCTTAAATGTTCCACAAGGAGCAGTATCAGTTACTGCTGGTGGTATACTCTTAACGGAAGGAACGGATTATACGGTAGATTATAATTTAGGGCGAGTGAAGATATTAAATACAGGGATCCTTGAATCTAATACACCAATTAAAATTTCGATTGAAAGTAATTCTGTTTTTGGCTTCCAAGCTCGATCGCTTATTGGAGGGCATTACCAATATCGTTTTAGTGATAAGCTTAAGGTGGGTGCTACTTGGGTTAGAATGACGGAAAGACCCGTTACACAAAAGGTCGATTTTGGTTCTGAACCATTTAAAAATAATGTCATAGGGGCAGATTTTGCTATTCGAACGAATGTACCATTTTTAACCAAATTGGTTGATTTATTGCCCGTAATATCTACCACTCAAATGTCTACGTTTTCTTTTACTGGCGAGGTTGCCCACTTAATTCCCGGCCAACCTAGAGCTATAAACAAAGAAGGGACGTCCTATATTGATGATTTTGAGGCAAGTCAAAGTGCAATAGATTTAAAATCAATAACGGCTTGGCGCCTTGCTTCTATTCCTCAAGGTCAGCCTGATCTCTTTCCTGAAGCGTATGTAAAAGATCTTTCAGCAGGATTTAAGCGTTCTAAAGTTTCGTGGTATATGATCGACCCACTTTTTTATCAAAGTAATGCCTTAACACCTAATCATATCAAGCAAGACGCTTCCATGTTAGCAGATAGCCGCATGCGATTGGTTAATCAAATAGATATCTTTCCAAACCTTCAACAGCAGTATGGATCTATTCCGAACATTTCTGTCATGGAATTGGCTTATTACCCAACGGAAAGAGGAATGCACAATTATGACACCACTAATACCGTAAATGTTGATGGATCATTTACTAATCCTGAGAATCGTTGGGGGGGGATTATGAGGGCTCTTACCACCAATGATTTTGAACAAACAAATATTGAGTTTATTCAGTTTTGGGTGCTAGACCCTTTTAATGAAGATGCTGAAAATGTTAACCCGAATGCTATACACGCTGGTGGAGATTTATATTTTAACCTCGGAAATATATCGGAGGATATCTTACCTGATTCAAGAAAAAGTTTCGAAAATGGACTTCCCCCATTAGCAACATCAATTGTCGATAATATTGATACCACTGTTTGGTCCAGAATTTCAACTCAACAGGTTGTAGTAAACGCCTTTGATACAGATCCTGAAGCACGTAAAAATCAAGATGTTGGCATCGATGGTTGGAATAATCAAAAAGAACAACTTGCATTTACAAATTATGTTCAATGGGTTCAAAATAATACGGTGCTAGACCCACTAGTTAAAGCTAGAATGATCGCCGATCCATCTAATGATGATTATAATTATTACTTAGATGATAATTTCGACAATCAAAGTGCAAACATATTAAATAGATATAAAAAATATAACGGCATGGAGGGAAATTCTCCAACTACTGAAATGTCAGATACCGCCAACGCTGATGGATACCCTACGCAAGGCAGCAACATGCCTGATCTCGAAGATATTAATCAGGATAATAATTTATCCGAATCGGAAAGCTACTTTCAGTATAAAATGAGCTTACGACCAAATGATTTAGCGGTTGGTAAAAACTATATCACCAATGTTCAAACGTATCAAAATGGCAACAAAACGGAATATTGGTATCAAGTAAAAATACCATTGAGAGATTTCGAGAAAAAGGTAAATGGAATTCAAGATTTTAGGTCAATCCGTTTCATGAGAATGTATTTGAAGGGATTTGATGAAGAGGTATTACTCCGTTTTGCTAAATTAGAATTGATTCGAGGAGAATGGAGAAGGTATTATAATGACCTCACTCAACCTGGAATTAGCATTCAACAAGATCCAAATCTTACTTCTTTCAATATCGCGGCAGTAAACGTGGAAGAAAATGACCAACGTACACCTATTAAATATGAAGTTCCGCCGGGTATTACCAGAGAAATTGATCCATCTCAAACCTATCAACGCCAATTAAACGAGCAATCATTAGTGCTTGAAGTTTGTAATCTCCAAGATGGAGATGCACGTGCAGCGTATAAAAATGTGCAGTTCGATGTTAGGACCTACAAAAAATTAAAAATGTTTGTGCATGCTGAAGAAGTTAACCCTCTCTTGCCACTTAATAATTCGGATTTAACCTTGTTTGTTCGTTTAGGAACCGATTACATAGAAAATTATTACGAATATGAACTCCCTATGGACGTTACACAATGGGGATCCACTTCGCCAGATGCCATCTGGCCTGAGGGGAATAATGTAGAAATTGTTTTTGATGATTTACTAGATCTGAAAAAAGATAGGAATGCTAAAATTGAACAAGGTGCGCCAGGAATTTCATACTTATTAGAATATTCTATTCAAGATCCTGCTAACTCTGAAAGAAGAATTAAAATCAAAGGAAGTCCAAATCTTCAAGGTGTCCGTACGATTATGGTTGGAGTTCGTAATCCTTTACAAAGCGATCCTAAAAATAATTGGCCTGATGATGGTCAAGCAGATTGTGCTATTGTTTGGATTAACGAGTTGCGATTAACAGATTTTGTAAGCGAAGGAGGTTCTGCAGCAGTTGGGCAAATGCAAGTGCAATTAGCTGATTTTGCTACTGTTTCTGCCTCTGGAAATTATTCTGGAATTAATTGGGGAAGTGTCGAAAGTAGAGTACAAGAACGACAACGAAATGAAAGAATTGGTGTTGATATGAATGCGAATGTTCAATTAGGTCAGTTTTTCGGAAAACAAACACGCTTATCATTACCTTTCTTTTATGGCTACTCTTTGGGTATTATTAATCCAGAATACGATCCATTTAATCCAGATATTAAACTCGCTGATTACGATCCGGCCACACGAAAAGAACGTGCAAAAATGGGACAAGATTTTACGGAACGAAAATCATATAATTTCACTAATGTTCGCAAGGAAGCGAAAGCGGGAGCAAAGCCATACTTTTATAGAATTTCTAATTGGTCGGCAAGCTATGCCTTCTCTGAAAATCTTAAACGAGATTTTAATATTAATTACGATAAAACCAAAACATGGACCGGTGCCCTAAACTATAATTACACCTTTGCAGGTAAAGCCATTGAACCTTTCAAGAAATGGAAGCCCATTCAAAAATCAAAATGGTTCCAATTAATTAAGGATGTCAATCTATTCCTAATGCCCAAAAACATTTCCTTTACCAATGATTTTTCGAGGATATACAATGAAAGGCAGGTTAGAAATAATTTAGTGCCGAACTATGAATTTGATCCTATTTTCTTGAAACGTTTCGATTGGACTAGGAACTATAATATCGGTTATGATATTACTAAGAATTTGAAGGCAAGTTTTACCGCTACCAATAAATCGATCTTTGAAGAAGGAAATAGTAGGGTTGATAGAAAACTTGATCAAGCTGGCTTTCAAGAGTTTAAAGACACCATTCGTTCACAAATGTCAACCTTTGGGAAAACAATGGATTATGGGCATACGTATAGCCTCAGTTATACCATTCCTTTAGATAAACTTCCTCTAACAGATTGGCTTACCGCAAATGTTAAATATTCTGGAACTTACAACTGGCAGCGAGCACCTTTAGGTCAAAGCGAATTTGGGAATACTATTCAAAATAATCGGTCTATCAATATGACATCGCAAGCCAATTTCGTAACGATGTATAATAAAATTCCTTATTTTAAACGTGTGCTTGCTGATGGTCGAAATTCCCGCGGGGCGCTCAATCCTAAAGAGCTTAATGGTACAGAAAAGACGAAGCCCGGTGATCCAAAGGCAAATGAAGAAGAATTAAAACCGCCAAAGCCTTTAGAAGAAATGACCAAAAAAGAACGTCGAAAATTCGAACGCTTAAAGAGGCAATTCGAACGCAAAAAACGTAGAAAAGAACGTGAAAAAGAAAAAGTAAATCCGGTGGGTGGATTTTTCGCCCGAATTGCTATGACGATTAGAAATGTATCCGGAACATATACCATCAATGATGGAACCTTACTCCCTGGCTATAATCAGGAATCAAGTATATTAGGAATGAATGGCTCAAGCACACAGTTAGCTGGATTTGCATTCGGAAGGCAAGGATATGATGTTTGGGGAAATTCAAATGGATTTAATGTCGCTAATCTTTCAACCACTAATAATTGGTTGGTGCAAAACGAAAACTTAAATAAACAATTTACTACTACCCATGCTACAACATTAAACATGAGGGCAAGTTTAGAACCTTTCAAAGATTTTAATGTTGAACTTAAAATGAATCGGAATTACAGTAGAAATTCTGGTGAATTTTATCGCTGGAATACACAAACTGCTGATTTTGAAGGACAAAGTCAATTTGAAACCGCAACGCTTACTTATTCTACCCTCAATATTGGAACTGCATTTGCGAGTTTAAACAGCGATTATTCTTCTCAGGTATTTCAAAATTTATTGGCAAATAGGGTCGGGGTATCTCAAATAATTGGCGCACAAAATCCAAATGCCAATCTTTTGCCTTCAGGATATTATAGTGGGTATTCTGGTAGTCAACAAGAAGTTGTGCTAGGTGCTTTTTTAACAGCTTATAGTAACAGTAGCGTAAGCAGCAGGTCAATAAATCCAGTTAAAAACACACCGCTTCCTAATTGGAGCGTTACGTATAATGGTCTATCTAAATTTCCTTTTGCGAAGAATATTATTAAATCATTCGTTGTTAGACATGCCTACAATTCAACGGTAAGCGTGAGTGGAATTCAATCGAATTTAGCGGCTACTTTTGATAATAGTGGCAATGCAAATGCCTTGGATTTAAATAATAATATCATTTCAGGATTGCAAGTGCAAAATGTAACGATAAGCGAGCAATTTTCTCCATTGATTGGTCTTGATGCTACTTGGATGGTATTTGGACAATCACTTACGACAAAATTTGAATACAAGAAGGATCGGCAAGCAACTCTTTCTTTAAATAATAATCAGGTTACGGAAGTCCTTTCTGAAGAAATTGTTGTCGGGTTGCAATCAAAAATCACGAAGGTGAAACTGTTTAAAAAAGTGCCGGCAAGCGATATTAATGCTGGGATAAATTTTTCGTTCCGTGATAATTTAACCGTGATTAGAAAGGTGGTTGAAAATACCAATCAGCCAACCGCAGGTCAAAAAATGGTAGCCTTTAAGTTTAATATTGATTACAATTTATCACCAAACCTTACCATGACTTTCTTCTATGATCAAAATATCAACACGCCTAAAGTAGCGACTAGTTATCCTACGGGAAATTTAAATACGGGAATTAAAGTGCGCTTTAATTTAGCTGGTGTACAATGATAATTTATCGGGATGCAAAACCAGGAGATGAACAAACGATTCATCAGTTAATTAATCAATTAGCCATATTCGAGCTTGAACCAAATGCAGTTATCAATACGCCGGAAGCTCTACACCGTCATTTATTTATTGATAAAATCTGCTTTGCATTAGTCGCTGAAAAACAAGATGATCAGGAGATTATCGCTTTTGCGCTTTATTATTTCTCCTATTCAACTTGGAAAGGAGTTTGCCTATATTTGGAGGACATTTATGTTCAAGAATCGTATCGTAAATTAAAGATAGGGCAAACGCTTTTTGATCGGGTAGTGGAAGAGGCTAAAAAAAATAAGGTGCCAAGAATGGATTGGCAGGTTCTTAATTGGAATCACTCAGCCATTAATTTCTATAAGAAAAATAATGCTGAATTATCTGATCAATGGCTAAATGGCCGATTATTTTTTGATTATTCCATCTAAAAGACCTCCACTTGAAAAAACTCCAGGCTGTTTTTTACTTTATTTTTCTCGCCATAGGCTTTTTTTATAGTGGATGTATCACAATAGGTTTTTCTCAAGAAACAAATTCACTTCGCTTAAACCAGATTCGCATTTTGGCATCTCATAATAGCTATAAGAAGAAACCAGATCCTAGGCTTATGAAATTTCTGGCTAAAGTAAAAAATAAAATTGGCGAGGAAAACGACCCAATTCAATTGGAATATGGACACGAATTATTAAGTACACAGCTCTCTGATTATTTGGTCAGGGGATTCGAATTGGATATTTACTTTGATCCAAAAGGAGGGAAGTTTGCAAAGCGAAAAATTAATTCATTTGTATTTGGATTAAAGACTAAATCAAAGGAGAAAGCGCTGAAATCTCCCGGATTTAAAGTACTACATATCGCTGATATTGATTACGAAACGAATTATCTAACGCTGGAAGCTGCTCTTTCTGAAATTAGAGATTGGAGCATTAAGCACCCCTTGCATTGCCCATTATTTATTAATCTTGAAGTTAAATCTTCCTCACCAGCAGATCTTTCGAAGTTCTTACGCTGGGTCGGATTCAAACGAGCAACACAATTTACTCCTAACACATTTCATTTGCTTGATAGCCTCATTGAAGCTAACTTCCCTAATGGCCTATTATTTTCACCATCAGAAATGAAAAAGAATTATGCTTCGTTAAGGGAGCGGGTTAACCTTGAAGGTTGGCCTTTATTATCAGAGTGCAGAGGAAAAATCTTCTTTATTTTAGAGGGCGACAATGTTGAATTATATACTAATAAAGCGGAAAGGCCCATTTTCCTTTACGGCGACGCATCCGATGAAAACGTTGTGTTTTTATTGCGAAATGATCCAATTGGTAACGAGGAGGAAATAAACAAACTCACCGCAAATTATATCGTCCGGACACGATCAGATGCTGGAACATTGGAGGCACGCGCAAATGACTATTCAAGGTTTAATGCCGCATTGAAATCGAATGCGCAAATTATCTCAACAGATTACTATAAAGCAGATCCAGCAATTGGAAAATTTCTTATTCAATTAGGAGAGGAATTTCTAATAAGAAAGGAATAACTGTCCTAAAATAAAATAACTTAAAGCCTTATTGAAGCGAAGAATAATGCTCTGTTATCCACTACTTCTGCTGCTTTCTCTAATCCATCAATGGCTAAACGCATAGCATTTGATTTATATCGATTCAAGAGCTCGTCTCTTTCTGCATTATTGTTAGCAACGGCAGGAGCTTTTAATGTATTATTTACCTTAATTACGTATACTCCCATGCTGCCTTTTAAGGGAAGGGTGGTTTGACCATCTTTAATAACAGAAAATAATGAACCAATAATTTCTGGCTCGCTAAAGTTGCCAATATTCATGGCAGAAAATGTTACAGATGTATCAATTACACTCGTTTTAAAAAGTGATGCTAATGAAGCTAAATCTTTAGTTTTAGACATTTCCGAGATTAATTTTTTTGCTTTTTTATCAATTAAAATATCCTTTTCCATTCGCTCCTTTACATCTTCGTATTTAGGCTCCCCTTTTTCTTTAATATTTGCCAAGATCGCGATAATGTATTTGTTTTTATCGAATATCGGAGCTGAACAAATTGAACCAACCTTGTTTTCTTCACCGTAAGCCAATCTTAAAAGATCAGTCTGGGCTTTTGAATAATTTATACTCGAACGGTAATCAATTTTTGGGCTATTATCGTCTATCGTTATTGTGCGAACAAAATAATTTTCTTCCTTAGCTATTTTTTCAAATTTACTTATTTTGCCATTTTCACTTTCAATTTTAGAAATAGCATTGTCTATTTTATAAAGTACGCCATCAACTTTAGATTCAATGTCAGAAAGACTTGTTTCTGATGGCTTTCTAGATTTTTGAATGGTAGCTAATACGGGAAAAAAGGAAGAGCTTCTTTCTAATGCTTCAATTATATGAAAGCCAAACTCGGTTTTAACTATACCAATTTGACCAATATTTTTTGTTGCACAAAATTCACTAAATTCTTTGACCATTTCCCCTTCTAGAAAATTATCATATAAACCACCTTTATCTTTTGACCCTGGATCATCGCTGTACTTTGAAACCAATGACTCAAAATTATCTTTATTGATGACTTTAAATAAACTATCAGCCGTTTTTTGTTTTGCGGCAATTACGTTCGTATCATTTGATTGATTCGTCGCGATTAACAAATGCCTTGCTTTAAGTTTAGATGGAGTAAAACCCATAACTTTAGAAACCAAATACTTGTCCCCCATCTCCCAGGAAACAATTTGTCCAATGGTGGCTCTTTTAAAAATAGTATCGTAGTCAGGGGGATAAGACATAAACCTGTTTGCCTTCTCATGATTTTGAGGGACAGCAGTTGCACGTTTATCGCCAAAATACATCTTGTTTTCACTCTCCTTCAATACGAATAACGAATCGTTTGTTGAAGAAGAAAAACCTTGTTTTAGTTTATTAATTTCAGAAGAGAAATTTGTAGAGTCTGTTTTTGAAGGAATAATGGCTACATCAAATAATTTTAGATCTCTTGATGAAGTTCTGTTTTTATATTTCGCTTCGGATTTGTGAGCTTCATAAAATGCTTTTATTTCACTTTCTGTGACTTTTAGTGACAAGTCACTTATTTCGCTGTAAGCTCGTTGAACGAAAGAAATATTCTTTTTTACATTTTTAGATTCATATTCATTTCGAGCTTCCAAGCTCGTAACGTAAACTCCTTGCTCGATTAAATCGTTGTATTTTTCTTGTTTTCTTTGATCAGTAATACCTTTTTTAAAGTCTTCCCATTGCTTTTTTGCACCTGGCTCTTTGCTTGCTTTTAATTTTGTAATTTCTGCTTGTAATTTCTGACGGCCAGCAATGGTCGATTTTTCTGAAACTGCACCCGTTAATGAGTCGGTAAAATATTGAGCTAAATTTTGTATTGGATTAAATCCATCGGTAGCAAATAAATAAGCATTAAATTCTTTATCAGTTACATTAATTCCAAGTGATTGATATTCTATGTTTAGGAGAGTTGAATCCACCATAAATTTCCATGCTTTATCATTTGCATCGGCTATCTCTTTTTCTCCAAATTCTTTCTGATCTTTGGCAGCTTGCTTCCTATCTGCATCCTGTACTCGAGCACTTAATTGACTGTATACTTCTGCATTTACTTTCTCCCCTTTAACAAGGCCGATACCATAAACGCCTTCTGATTTACCAAACATACTTTGATAATCACCCAAAACGAAGGCCAATAAAGCTAGCCCAACGATTCCAACTAAAAGTCCAGATTTTTCACGTATTTTTCCAATAATAGCCATATTCTTATTTTATTAGTGCGCGAAGATACTAATTTGTATTGGTTTTGAAAAGTAATTTCTAATAAAAGACAGGCTTATTTTCCGCCTCCTTTTTCTTCGGGTTTCTTTTCAACTGGAACAGTTGGAGACGGTTTAATTGGTGTTACGGGTTTAGCCGGTGCTGGTGTTACAGGTTTCGCTGGCGCTGGTGTTACAGGTTTAGCTGGTGCTGGTGTTACAGGTTTAGCTGGTGCTGGCGTTACAGGTTTAGCCGGTGCTGGTGTTACAGGTTTCGCTGGCGCTGGTGTTACAGGTTTAGCTGGTGCTGGCGTTACAGGTTTAGCTGGCGCTGGTGTTACGGGTTTTTCATTTTTATTCTCATTAGATCCTTTTTGACCGTTATTATCTGATCCGTTTCCTTGTCCATTCGGCGGGGTGATGCTTTCTTGCGAATAGTTTAGTTGAAAAGTAGCTGAAGCTACGCCACAATTTGTATTCACACCGATGATAAATGTATTTAGACCAGGTTGTAAGGTTACTTGCCCTCCTAGGATCGTATTAGAAAGCGTCAAGCTTGTGATTGGACTGCCATTTTGGGTAGCACTAACCATGCTTATATTATCAACATTCGCTAGATTAAGTTGGATGAAATATGTTGAGCTTTGCACGCTTGTACTCATGGTATTCGGCATATTTAATGATACTGTTGGCGCTTTACAACGGGTAACTACATAGGTTTGAAGATCTGTACCACATGGTTTGGTAGCGCTTACGGTAATTGTAGTAGTCCCCAATGGCAGGTTGATGGTTCCAGATAGTTGACCGTTGTTGTTGGTGTAACCGCTGATCACCGTCCCATTTTTTGTTATTACGACTAGGGTTTGGTTATCATAATTTGTGATGCCAGCATTGA
>JBILCD010000197.1:0-4596 GCA_044353285.1 Crocinitomicaceae bacterium
GTCCATTTTGGTTCTTGAGTTTCCTGTAACCAATCGATTTGTTTTCGCTTTCCTTTAACTCAGTATAAAACCATTTCAACTCATTTTATTTATATGATCTCCCCTCATTTGTTTTCTGCTCAGATAATAACCAATTCTATTGCTGCTATTATGATTAAATTAATAAGAAAAGATAGAGATTTAAAAGGGTCATCTTTTTTGTACATATCAAAAAGATGTAAAAAAGCATCTAAAAACCAGTTGAATTATACATTAAAATATCAAGAAGCTAACATTTATTCACATTGCTAATCAAAACAATTATGAAAATAGTTCTTTTATCTTTTGCCGTATTATTTTCATATATTTCGTATTCTCAAAGAAATATTGAAGACAGTTTGAATTTGGCCAAAGTCGATGAAATACACAAAACTGTTGAAAATAAACTGAGGGGTTTAGTAACCAATCAAGATGTAGATCAATTAACAAATTTTCTTTGGTCATACTCATCAGACAAACTTCAATTTATTTGTTTTATGAATGATGATTTGAATATTTTAAATAAAGATCCTAATCAAAAAATTGACGAACATTACTTAAATGTGGCGTTTTCACAACTCAAAAATAAACAAAATGTTACTGTTGAGCTTACTGAAATTTTAGACTACTATGATTTTTATGACAACTACAATAAAAAAAGTGACTATATGTTGGTTTATAAAATACATTTTATAAATCATACAAGTTTTGGAAAAAACACCAATAATTTTTTGGACTTGAAGATTGACGTAATCAATGGAGAAATTACAGCCATTTTTTGTCAAGCGGATAAAGTCTAAAAAATACAATTTAGAGACTTGCCTAGCTTAATTTATTTTCCAATTGCTGCGAAACGAAACAAATAATAGCAGTCAGCGCTAAGCTATAGTATTAAATTTGATTATTTAAGCCTACGATAAATGTTGCTTGCGATTGATCCAACACTAAAAATATCCCAGGCTTTCTTCTGCCAAGGCAGATTGAAAAAAAACAGGAGATTAGTGCTTGATTATCAATAAAATTGATATATTTGGATGTCTTAAAATTTAGTTAGAACACTTTAAAATCAAAACATGAAAAGATTATTTAAATGGGTCATCAAATTATTTGTTGGCGAAGCTGTTGGAGGAATAGCTGACGGAGTTGCAGATACTGCTGGTGCAGCTGTTTTTGATAAAGTTGGAGAAACTGTTTCTGAATCGGTTCAAGAACATGTATCTGAAAAAGTTGATGAAAAAGTGGGCGCAATAGCCGATAAAAAAATCGACGAGAAGATTTCTGAATAGAACATTCAACGTTCATCTGAAATAAAGCTTTCATTCATAGGGCCTTCATTTGATTTAACCGTTGTCGTTTTCTATTGGTAAATTTAATAATTCCATATGCCACGATAAGGTTAATAATCCACCCTAACCAAACTACTAGCTTATATATATCCATTGGTGGAAGCTGCCAGAATACGGCGATAATCCACTTAAACAAGCGTAGGCTTATAGCTGAGAGTGTTAACGCATAGCTAATGGTCATAAAATTAAAATGCTTGATATACTGACCATTTATAGCGTATCGATTAGCTAGTAGGGTGGTGATAAACCAAAGAATGGCTTGTAAACAGAATGATAGTTGAGAGTATATCCCTCCATTTCCATAATAACCCATGATCAGTCCTGAAGGAGCGGATAAAAATAAAATGATTAAAATATACAGCATGCCAATTATTCGGTGAGTTTTCTTATAATTTTTTCGAATAAATGGAATGAATTGAAAAAATCCAAGTAGTAAAACAAATATACTGGAATATACATGCGTAAAGAATGCAATACGATAATGGAATAGGTTAATTTCAGTCTTTAACTGAAGAAAAGAGACATCATAATTTAATGGGACATATTGCAGCGTAATTAATACCAGCAATTGAGCAAAATAAATAAATGCAATTACAATACAAGTTTGAAAAACTAACTTTAAATGCAAGCCCATGAAAAATTAGGTGTTTCTTATTTTTTTGAGATTAAGTTACTGTGTTATTTAATCAAGTTTTGAAGGTTTTCTTTCTATTAAACTTGGGGGTAATAAAGCTTAGCCACGACCAAAAGAATCATAATACTCAACAGCGTTTTTTTCATATTTAAGTAATAATTGAATATTCTCTTTTTCGATTTCAGTCAAATTGGATTTAATATCAATATTTACAGGAATGTACCATTCTTGCGCATCAAAGAAAATACGTAAAGGTCTGTTTTTGAAAGAAAATCCATGACGAGCATAAATAGTATTACGGATGATCAATAAATCTCCTTTATTAAGATTTTCAAGATCTTTTTTGCTTAATTTTCTATTTGAGGCGTTGATGGAATAGATGCTTTCTGTGGCACTTGAAAAAGTAGTTGAAATATATTCAAACACTTCGTTTTCATATTCTTCTCTGAATTTTTCCGTATTCAATTTTGTCCAGTCAACATATTCTCTTGAATATTCTAACAACTGATTTGGATTGTACTTCAAAAGCTTTTTTGTTAAGTTAAATTTTCGCTTGTTGATTTCAATTCCTTTATATGCCTTCCACTTTCCGGAAATAATTTTTTGATTTTTTTTCATTGAAATCTGAAAACTACCATCGTATTTGTCATCTCCGGGCTCTTTCAGAGTAATCATATATTCTGTGTCTGAATCAGATATTGTTCCTGAAAATGGCCTATAATTACCTGCTACAACCGAATGTCCTTTCACATTTTCTCCTTCGATGTCTTCTATGGATAATGAAATCTTGTTCTCCCGACCCCAATAGATCTGATCATCTACGGCTAAATCATTATTTTGATTGCCCATATCAGGCTCAAACCATCCAACCCAATTGCCAATCAAATCAGCTTTATTTTTAATAATAATATTATTATTTACAGTTAATGTATCGCTTTTTGAGATATTTGTTTGACTACCTGGCGCGGACATAACTTCATCTTGAATTTTTTTATTGCTTTTTATTTGCTCAGAGCAGCTTAAAAGCACTAATATCAAAAGGTTGTATTGAATAAACTTCATAAAGTAAATATATATTAAAATTATATAAGAAGATTAAACTAGTGACTAAATAAAATAATAAAAAATAACTTTTGCTAGATACATTACTATATTTCTATTTATTAGCGAAGCGAAGCATTTTTTTTAAAATTATCAAAAACCAATTTTTTCAAAAATCTTCAAAAAATCCTCAAAAAAGACGTTTTTTTTGCTAAAAAAACGTCTTTTTAATTGAAAAAAGCATGTTTTTGGTGTTTTTAAGAAATGGCAAAGTGGAAATTTGACGCGATTAGGTTTAAGTAAGAAATCCATTTTTACTGTCAATGAGTTCGCTCCGCGTAGGCGAATAGCCGAACGTCTTCATTTGAGACTTGATTAAATTTTATCGAAGGCTATAAGCCGCTCAGTCAAGTTTAAAAAAAAGAGCCATTAAACTCACAATATATCAGGCAAGCCATCCTTAGTCATCATCATTTTTCCTTTAAGATCAAATCGGATTATTGCATTAACATTATCGGCTACGCCATAAGCATTTTGTGCTGTCCCAGCCATATAGGCCGTAATTATTTTTTCGTTTTTATCATAGGACAACATCGATGTTCCGCTATACTTATAGGTAAGTTTAAAATTAGTATTCCAATCTGCATATCGAATTGCATCTTTACACATATTTCCAATTTGATCTTCACTTAATTTCAACTCATCAACGATCAACTTGTCAATCATAATCTCTACCTTTTTTTTAGTTTTATCTCCGTCTTCGGCTTCTAATGTCATATAATATCGGGCGTTGTTTTTATCCCCACGATTAATTAATGCACCAATTTTTTCCTCCTCAATGGTGCTTTCTTTTGTACCTTCTTTTGCATTTTCTGAACAAGAAGCAATAACAAGCAAGATTGCTCCAATAAATAATAATTTTTTCATAAGTCTTTTTTTAATTTTTACCAAAACTCTCTGTTTCTCTTGACAATTCAAGTCAAATGAAATCTATTCAAAAAAATAGTTTGACAGTTCAGGTCAAAAGTTTGTTCATTTGCTTATAAATACTATTATTTGTAGAAAATTTAAAGAATGTTGAATCAGCATAAAATACTTCGTGTTCTACAATTTATTTCCTTCTTGGAACAAGAACCTTCCAAAACTGTAGTTCAGTTGGCCTCTTTGCTGGATACAACCGATAGAACGGTTTACAGGTACTTAGATCTTGTGAAAGAATGTGGTTTTGATTTGCAACGAGATAAAATAAACCGCTTTTTTATTGTCAATGATCGCAGTAATGGTGTGCGCTTTACGCCTGAAGAAGCCGATTACCTAAAACAGTTGGTGTTGACCAATGGTCGAAAGAGTAAATTGAAGGATGCTGTACTCAGTAAAATTTATCTTTCCTCGGATGCTAGCATAGTGGCTGGACATTTAATCAATGCTAAGAATGGTAAAATTGTTGAGAAGCTTTCCACCGCCATTGCCAACAAGGAACAGGTTGTTTTGAAAAAGTATCAATCGATTAATTCTGAAACGATTTCCGATAGGGTAGTGGAGCCTTTTGGCTTTACA
>JBILCD010000198.1:0-4593 GCA_044353285.1 Crocinitomicaceae bacterium
TTGTGTCGGACCACTTTCTTTTTTTATCATTGGGTCTAGGCGTTCATCTATAATTTTTGGCGCATTATTTTCTGGGTGGTCGTTCAAGTCGCCTAGGAAAATAATATTTTCTGCCACATAACCTGCCATTGAAATAGGTTTCCCTTGTAGGGCTTGTATTACTTTTTGGATTCTAAGGCCATTAATTGAGTCAATGAAATGGGCGGCTACTTGAGCAGCGGCTACCCTTTTCGCATCGCTTTCATCCGTTCCACTACGACGACTTGGCCAATGGTTTACCATCACGTAAAAGCTACTTTTTTTATAGCCAAATTGCGCCCAAAGAATGTCGCGGGTAGTGGCTTTGTCTTCGCCTGGTAAATTAAAGCGCAAATGGTTAGATTGGATTAGTTTTAATTTCGAACTATCGTAAATTAGGGCCACATCAATACCGCGGGCATCTGGACTTTCATAATGCACCAAACCATAGTTTTTAAATGCCTTTTGATTGCGAATAATGTCCCTAACTACTCCGGCATTTTCAATTTCTGAAAACCCAACAATAATTGGTTTATTCATAGCCAATAACACCTCTCGAATATGCCTTAATTTTTCTTGGTATTTTTGGGTATTCCACTCGTTTTTCGAGCCCGGTAAAAATTCCGCATCATCATTTGGGTTATCGATGGTGTCGAATAGATTTTCAACATTATAGAAAGCAATTCTACTGGTTTTTTGAGCGGAAATTTGAGCAGCGAATGTCAACATTACTGCTGCTATGAATAGGCTAATTTTCATATTTTTTTTATCTTTAATTAATAACTTCCCTTAAATCTTCGTAAGAACCATTCTAAGGATGCAAGGGCGACCAGGAATCCAAGCAACCAATTTAAATCGATGAGGGATAAAAAGGCTTTTTCTTCGTATTGAACTGCTGCGATATCATCACGAGAGGTAATTTCCTCCAGGGTTTTTTCATAGTCTTTCAAAAAGCGATATTTTCCGTTTGATTGAATAGCTAATTGCTTCAAGGTAGAATGATTAGCGTTGGCATTATTTTGTTCAAGTTGTACGTCATCAATTAAGAAATATCCATTTTTAGAATATGTTTTTCCTTTGTAAGTTGTACTCGCCTGCCAAGTGTATTTTCCGGGTGCTAATTTACCAGCATTTAATTTATAATTTGTTCCTGAAACACCAAATTGCGATTTAAAGGTTAAGCCTGCTTCATTTTTTATAACCATTGAAATTATAGGAGTAGAAATAGGTTCGAGATATTCATTATAGAATGAAGCAGAAACGATTACAGGTTCATTTTTGGTAAAACGTTTTGGGAGAGAAACACTAAGGCCTATGTCTTGTCGCTTGATGAGTAAATAATTAACAGACTTATTGATTAATTCATTGAAATTATTATGTGTAGTTGAACGCACAAAATCATTTAATTTCCAGCGCCATATTCCTTCACCATACAATACAGCATAATTTTGTTGTGAATTTTTTCCAAAGAAAAAAAGTGGATCTGATTTGGCGATATTTCCAATTCGTTGATACAAAAGTATATCTGTGGGATTTAGGGCTCGAACACTACCAAACTTCGAATTAAGGGGAGGATAAAATCCAATCGCTTGACGGCAACTTTCACTAATTTCAAAAGTGCTGAAGGATGTATTGAATAAGCTAAGAACTTCATCCGTTTGATTTTTGGAATTAGAAATGGCTACTAAATTTAGCTTATTGCTTATTGCAGCTGGGGTGTTTGGCCCAAGAATATAAAGTACTGGAATTCGGTTATCAGTGAGGTATTTTAGAATTTTATCATCAAATTGAACCCCAGGTTCGTGCCAAATGACAAGGTCTGGTTTTTTAGTTGTAAGGTTGAAATCTTTTGTAGAAACATACCTTGATTCGATGGTTTCATTTTGGTCGATGGCTGATTTAATAGCAGCGATATCTGGATGAGGCGCTGCACTTAAAAACATAACATTATTTCTGCTATCGATTACTTCAACATAAATCGATTGAGTATTATTTTTAATTGTGCTTTCTCCTTCAATTGGGTCAAGCCTCACTTGGTATACTTGAAAACCTGGTGTATTTGCTTCCACCAAAAAAGTATGTTGATAAAACTGATGTTTTTCATTTGAATAGGTAATAGTTGAAGCATCTAGTAATTTCCCATTTTGCCATAGACTTAGCCTAGTTGTTTTGTTTTGAATACGATTGGCTTCAATATCTACCTCAATGGGGAATTTGTTTTTTAAAAAGACGACATCATTATAAACGGTATTGCGAATAAAATGATCTTTTTTTGGTATCGTATCGCCAATTCCAAGGGTGAAAACTGGGGTTAGATTTAACTTTTCAGCCGCATAAATAGGATTGCCACCAACATTGTAATTACCATCTGACACAAAAATTAAGGCCCCAACATTTCGATTGTAATAATTTGTTGCGATGGCAGTTATTCCTTTTTCAAGGGCGGTGGATTCTTCCGTAAAATTAAAGCTGTTTTGCTCCTTAAAATCACTGCCAATCGAGTAGCTTACTATCTCAAACTTATCCTTGAATTTATCTTTAATCTTATTTTGCAACGAATTGACTTGGTTGCGAATCAGCGCACTGTCTTTAAACGTCAGCATAGAGGCTGAATTATCTACTAGAGTAATGAGTATTGGTTTTTCTTTTCGGTAAAAAGTTTGCTGAAATATCAAGCCAATTAGAATCAGAAAAAGCAGGAATAAAATACTCGTTCTTAACCCTCTTAGTATTATTCTTAAGAATTTACTTTGTTGATTAAACCAATCATTTTTAGCATAGTAATACCTCGCTGCAAAATAAGCAAATACAAGACAGGGGAGCAAAAACCAAAGTGAATAATCAGAATTAATTGACATGCTACAAAAGTATAAAAAATCGCCTTAAAGTAGCATATATTTCTTTTCTTTCCCCCTGTCATTAGCATAAATTTAATACCTTCGCTAAAAATTTGAATTATGACTAAAGAAGTATATATTATCTCTGCTGTTCGCACGCCAATAGGCTCTTTTATGGGTGGTTTATCAACTATTTCTGCAACGAAATTGGGTGCAGTGGCCATAAAAGGTGCTATTGAAAAATCAAGTATTGATGGCAATTTAATCGATGAAGTATTTATGGGAAATGTTTTACAAGCTGGTGTTGGACAAGCACCTGCTCGTCAGGCTGCCTTAGCTGCTGGTTTGGGACAAAATGTACCTTGTACAACCGTTAATAAAGTATGTGCTTCGGGTATGAAAGCGATTATGTTTGGCGCTCAGTCAATCCTATGTGGTGATAATCATATTGTAGTTGCCGGAGGAATGGAAAGTATGTCGCAAACACCACATTACTTAAATGGCAGAAACGGAACCAAGTTCGGCAATATGAGTGTAGTGGATGGAATTTCATTGGATGGTTTGTTGGATGTATACAGCAATGTCCCAATGGGTACATGCGCTGAACTTTGCGCTAAGGAACACGGAATTACGCGCGAAGACCAAGACAACTTCGCCATCACATCGTATCAACGTGCTACGGAAGCTTGGGATGCGGGTAAATTTAACGAAGAGGTTGTTCCTGTTAGCATTCCACAACGAAAAGGCGATCCGAAAATAATAGCAAAGGATGAAGAATATACCAATGTATTTTTGGATAAAATTCCTAGTCTTCGTCCTGCATTTGATAAGGAAGGAACCATTACAGCGGCGAATGCATCAACCATTAATGATGGTGCCTCGGCACTTATTTTAGCTTCCAAAGAAGCAGTTGAAAAATATGGATTAAAACCAATCGCCAAAATCGTATCCTATGCTGATGCCGCACAAGCTCCAGAATGGTTTACAACGGCTCCTTCTTTAGCTGTTCCAAAGGCATTAGAGAAGGCAGGATTGTCGACTAATGATATTGATTATTGGGAATTGAATCAAGCTTTTTCTGTCGTGGGAATTGCTAATACAAAAATCCTAGGTCTGCAGCCAGAAAAAGTAGACGTAAACGGAGGTGCGGTGGCACTTGGTCATCCATTAGGTAATTCTGGTTCTCGCATAATTGTAACCCTTATTCATGTTTTAAAACAAAATAATGGACGTTATGGAGGTGCCGCTATCTGCAATGGTGGTGGTGGAGCTTCTGCAATGATCATCGAAAACATCTAAGGCAGCTTCGTTTTTTTTGTAACGATTTATAGGCTTTTTGTTTTGTAATAAACAATTCTTGTAGCCATGAAACGTATCATTTTTCTTTGTGTTATTACTTTTCCTTTCGTTTTGAGTGCGCAAATGTATGTGCGTAAAAAACAAAATTTTGGTGTTTATGGCCAATATAATATTGGTTTAGCCGAAAACAATAATACCTCATTCAACTTAGGCATCACCAAACAATTTGGACGGTATTTCCTTCCTGAGTTTGGGTATAGAAGCAGTACGATTAGCAATGTAGATCGCGCAGATCTCCTTTCACCTTTTCAACATAAAAATTATTTAAACATTGCCCTAATGGCAAGACTTCCTGTGTTAACGATTTTTGAGCGAAAAAAAGGGCGGTCTTGTCGAGCAGAAGTTATTGAAGTATTTTTTGCGCCCGAAGCATATTATA
>JBILCD010000004.1:0-34421 GCA_044353285.1 Crocinitomicaceae bacterium
TCTTGGAGGGACCTTTGGTTTTTACTTAAATCAATGGCTAATTACAACTATAGGAAGTATTGGCACAATCGCACTAATCCTTGTCGCTCTTTACCTTATCATTACCATTCTTTTTAATCCAAACTATGCGCTTCTTTTTTCTTTTTTGTCCTTTAAAAAAGAAAAAGAGCTAGAATCAAATAATAAGGATGATGCTGAATACGAAGAAGATTCTCATTATAGCGATATGCACGTCATAAATACTATTAAAGATGACGAAATTGAAAAAGAAAATATTTCCGAAACAATCCATTTTGATGAGGATGAAGAAGAAGAAGAAAGTGATTCTGAATTAATAGACTTACCAGAAGATGATGATTTTGAGGTTGAAGTTGCGAAAGAAGAGGCATTAGTGGAGATTCCCGTGGCTACTGACGCTGCTCCAAAAGAGGATGAAGAAGGGTCACTTGCTGAAAAATTAGTCGCTGAATTTGGTGTTTATGATCCTACAAAAGATCTGGATGGTTATCTGCTCCCACCTATCGACCTACTTAAAGAATATGCTGGTAATGGGTCATCGGTAAGCAAAGAAGAACTCGAGGGAAATAAGAATAGAATTGTTGAAACGCTATCAAATTATAAAATTGATATAGCAAAAATTAAAGCGACAGTAGGCCCAACAGTAACGTTATACGAAATTGTACCCGCTCCTGGTGTTCGTATATCAAAAATTAAAAATCTTGAAGATGATATCGCCTTGAGTTTGAGCGCGCTTGGTATTCGAATTATTGCACCTATTCCCGGAAAAGGAACTATTGGAATCGAAGTGCCTAACCAAAACCCAGAAATGGTTAGCATGAGATCCTTAATTGCTTCTGAAAAATTTCAAAATTTCGATGCCGAACTGCCAATTGTGCTGGGAAAAACCATCACCAATGAAACCTATGTATTCGACTTAACGAAAATGCCACATTTATTGGTTGCGGGTTCAACAGGACAAGGTAAATCCGTTGGATTAAACGCTATCTTGATTTCATTGCTCTACCGAAAACATCCCGCGCAAGTAAAATTCGTATTGGTCGATCCTAAAAAAGTGGAACTAACACTTTACAACAAAATTGAACGTCACTACTTAGCAAAATTACCTGGGAATGAGGATGCTATTATTACCGATACCTCGAAAGTGGTGCATACGCTCAACTCCCTTTGTATTGAAATGGATGATCGTTACGAACTTTTGAAAATAGCGGAGGTACGTACCATTAAAGAATACAATACCAAATTTATTGCCCGACGACTAAATCCAGAGAAAGGACATCGATACCTTCCTTATATTGTCGTACTAATAGATGAATTTGCAGATCTAATTATGACTGCCGGAAAAGAAGTGGAACATCCAATTGCTAGAATAGCGCAGTTAGCAAGAGCAATAGGAATTCACTTAATTGTAGCTACTCAACGTCCATCCGTAAACGTTATTACAGGAATGATTAAAGCTAATTTTCCCGCGCGAATGGCATTTAGAGTGCTGTCAAAAATTGACTCGAGAACCATATTAGATACATCCGGAGCAGATCAACTCATTGGACGGGGTGATATGCTAATTTCGAGCGGATCAGACATGATTAGGCTGCAATGTGGCTTTGTGGATACACCGGAAGTTGAGAGTATTTGCAACTTCATTGGCGGTCAACGAGCCTATCCTGAGGCACTAATTCTGCCCGAATATATTCCTGATGGTGCCGACGCTGGTGCCGACCTTGACATGAATGAAATTGATGCAATGTTTGTCGATTCAGCACGAATCGTGATCATTAATCAACAAGGGTCTGCTAGCTTGCTTCAACGAAAACTAAAACTCGGCTATAATCGAGCAGGTAGAATCGTAGACCAATTAGAAGGAATGGGAATTATTGGTCCTTTCCAAGGAAGCAAGGCCAGGGAAGTACTCTTTAGTGATATTGAATCTCTTGATGAATTCCTGCGAACAAGAGGCCTAATCTAATTAGGCTAAATCAATTTTTATTCTAAATCGAATTTCATTAGCTTTGAACCTTATTTTTAGCGCATGAAATTAATTTCCTTACTTCTACTCTCTCTAGTTTATTTAACTTCTTTTTCGCAAAGCACCTTCTCACCTGAAAATGTGCTTGGCTATAAAATTGGGAAACAATTCACGCCTCATGATAAAGTAGTTGACTATTTCAACACCTTACAAGAAGCCTATCCGAAACAGGTTCGTATAGACACCTATGGAAAAAGCAACGAGCAGCGTCAATTGTATGTCGCCATAATTGCATCAGAAGAAAACCTATCAAGACTGGAGGAAATTCGTATGAATCACCTCAACGGTGTCGCGACTGAAAATTCAGCTATTGTTTGGCTTAGTTATAATGTGCATGGCAACGAAAGCTGTGGTACCGAAGCCGCTATGCAAACTGCTTTTGAATTACTATCAAAAAGAAATGAGCTGCTCAAAAATACAATCGTTATAATTGATCCTTGCCTAAATCCAGACGGTAGAGAACGATATGTTAATTATTATCGACAATATGGACCAAAAATTAATAATCCACATCGCAGTGCAGCAGAACATAATGAACCGTGGCCTGGTGGTAGATCCAACCATTATTTATTTGATTTAAATAGAGACTGGGCTTGGTTAACGCAGGTAGAATCGAAACAACGGATTCAACTATACAACCTTTGGCTGCCGCATGTACATGTCGATTTTCACGAACAAGCCATTAATGAACCTTATTTTTTTCCACCAGCAGCTGAACCATACCACGAAGTCATTACGCCTTGGCAAAGAGAATTTCAAACTGAGATCGGGAAAAACCATGCAAAATACTTCGATCAAGCTGGATGGCTATATTTCTCCAAAGAAACTTTTGATCTTCTCTATCCATCCTATGGTGATACCTACCCTACCTTCAACGGTGCAATAGGCATGACCTATGAGCAAGGTGGTAGCGGGAGAGCAGGATTGTCTGTTTTAACGAATACAGATGACACCCTTACACTTTACGATCGCGTTCTACACCACGTTACAACTGGAATATCGACCCTTGAAGTAAGTGCGAATATGTCAAAAAAACTCATCGCAGAATACCAAGATTTTGTGAAAAATAAAAATTACAACTTCAAAAGCTTTATTCTTGATGGCAAAAGTCCAAACTTAAATGCACTACTAAAACTAATGGATTTACATGGAATACAATATAAATCAACAGTGCCAATGACAACTGTTAAAGGCTTTGATTATTTTTCATCAAAAGAAGGTACTTACAAAACAAAAGAAGGCGATATAGTTATTTCTACTAATCAACTCAAAGGGACTTTAGTCAATGTGCTTTTTGAGCCAAATACAAAATTGAAGGATTCGCTAACCTACGATTTAAGCGCTTGGTCCTTGCCGTATGCATACGGAATTTCAACGATTGCTTCAACAAAATTGTTGGATGGAACAAGCTACCAACGAAAACCAATTGCTAAGGTCTTAATCAATAAAGATAATTATGCCTACTTATGTCCTTGGGATAATTTAAATTCGGCACGATTTCTAAGTCAATTACTAGAAGCAAATATTAAGGTTTCATTCAGCGAATCTAACTTCGAAAGTGATGGCGCCAGCTATAAAAAAGGAACTTTAATCATCCTTAAAGGCGAAAATAACATGCCGGAATTTGACGAATTACTGGAGAAAATTGCGTTAAAAGAAGGGGTGGAAATTTACTCCATAGCAAGCGGAATGGTTGATAAAGGATTTGATCTTGGTTCCTCGAAGGTAAAGAATATTCCAAATCCGAAAATTGGCATATTAGCTGGAAGAATGACTTCCTCGTTATCCGTTGGAGAAAACTGGCACTTCTTCGAAGAACAAATGAATAAAAGCGTTAGCCTCATTTTAGAAGATGAACTCGATCAGGCACTTAATGATATCAATGTGCTAATTGTTCCAGAAGGTGATTATACGCCATCAAATAGCCTAAATGATTGGGTGGCGGAAGGAGGAAAATTAATAGTGATTGGCAGTGCCATTAATACATTTATTAACGATGAATTCTATAAGGTTAAAGAAAAAGCATTAAAAAGCGATTCACTTAACGAACATGTTTCATACGAAAACAACGAAAGAAATGAAATTAGTCATACTATTAATGGAGCCATTTATGCTTGTGAACTTGATGAATCAAATCCTTTATGCTTTGGTTTAGGAAGCTCTTATTTTACCTTACGTACGAGTCCAAATTACTATACATTAACAGACGGGGCCACCATTAAAATAAAGAAAAAAAATGCGCTGATTGCCGGATTTGCAGGAAATTTTGTTAAATCCAAGCAGGCTAATGCCATGATTGCAGGAATCGAAAGCAAGGAAGACGGCTGTGTAATTTATTTTGTTGACAATCCGATGTTTCGTGGATTTTGGGAAACTGGGAAGTTACTAATGTTGAATGCCATTTACTTCGTCAATCAACAATAAACCTCTCTCGATTTAAGAATCCTTAGTGAATTTTCTTTTATTAAAAGTGCTATCTTTGCACTTAATAATTTCAATTACCATTTATAAAATACTATTTTCAGTGAAAAAAATATTTTTTTGTTTGCTAACTCTCTCTCTTGGAGTATTGATGAACAGCTGTAATGTAAAGAGCCAAGAATCAAATGTCACTACTAAACTTAATAATAAAAAGGATAGTTTATCATACATTCTAGGAGCTACTAAAGCGAAGTCAATAATTAAAAGTGGTGTCAAAGTATTCGAAAACTTAGATAAAACCCAAATAATCAATGGATTTAATGCTAAGGTTGAGACCTACTCACCAGACTCATGTTTATTGATTCTACAAAAATTATTCGGTGAAAACTATCAAGACTTTAATAAAAAATATGCTAAAGAGGGCTCTCTTTGGATGGGTAAAATGACAAGATATGCCTTTCAAAGCGATATGGTCAGGCTTGGCGCTAATGACCAAATTAACTATGATTTGGTAAAAAAAGGCTTTGCAGATGGTTTAAACAGTAAGGATGGATTTTTGAGTGATGATGTGATGAGAATGACAATTCAAAAATTTATGATTGGTTTAAATGAAAAAAATGGCGCGAATATGATGGCAAAAGCCAAGCAAATCAAAGGCGCTCAAATATTTGATAATGGAGTAGTCATAGAAACCTTAATCGAAGGAAGTGGCCCGATGCCTGGTTTAACAGATGATGTAAAAGTGCATTATATTTTGACCTCCGCGATTGGTGATACGATTCAAAATTCATACAAAATGCCTAACAAAGAAAATATAATTGAACCAATCGCATTAAGTTTAAATGGTGGGGTTGTTCCGGGTTGGTCCTTTGCTATTCCAAAAATGAAAGTTGGTGGCACCTATCGCTTATATTTACCATGGAAACTTGCCTATGGCGAACAACAAGGTAGAGAATCTCTCTGTTTTGTAGTGGAATTAATTGCGAGAGGAAAATCAGGTAGCTTTACAGCTATTACAGAAAATAAACCAGAAGTGAAAAACAACTAAAGATTATGAGGAAAATAATAGCTTTTGGAATACTTTGCTTTTCGTTGGTGCTGAATAGTTGCTCTGAAAAAATTGACCTAATTGGTGACTTTAAGGAAACGGCTGTTATTTACGGCTTATTAAATCAAGCGGATACACTTCATTATGTAAAAATAACACGTGCTTTTATTGGCCCAGGAGATGCTACCCAAATTGCACAAATAGATGACTCTAGTTATTTTGACCAAGTAGATGCTACCATAAGCGAAGAATTAAATAACGTCGTTGTACGCACATGGCAATTGAAAGACACCTTAATTCAAGATAAAAATACCAATGGCGTATTTTATGGCCCAATTCAAAAGGTTTATTATTTTAAAACCCTTGCAACTGGCCAAAATGAAGTGCAAATGATTTCTTCTAATCCAAGTTTTAGCTCACTAAATCGAAACGCAATTTATAAATTAAAGGTGATCGTAAACAATGGAGAATTTGAAGTGAACGGCGAAACAGAACTAGCACGAGGACTTTCCACAAATGCAGGCTCCCAAAACTTCATCTTTAAGTTTGCCGACAATCCCGGGGAATATATATCATCATCTGTTCTAGCCTCTACTGGTGTTAGTGACGGTAATTCTTTTGTCGTGAATACTAAATTAGATGTTGAGTACAATGAATACATCGGAAATAATAAAACCTTGAAATCATTTAGTTGGGTATTAGGGGAAGCCGATGTGAAGCCTAATACCAGTAAAACGTTTGTCGCTCTTGGACAAACATTTTATAACTTAATCAAATCAAATGTGGTAGCTGATCCACAAATTACACGACGAACGTTTAATGGAATACGCATAACATTAACGAGTGGTGCAGAAGATTTATATAATTACATGGTCGTTAACAAGCCAAGCAGTAGTCTTGCACAAACAAAACCTTCCTATACAAACTTGACAGTAACTAATGGAAAAAGAGTCATTGGTATATTTTCGTCAAGACAAACATATACAGTATTTAAACCATTCATTTTTGGTCCAGGACAAGGTAATATTCGTGCAATTGATAAAAAAAGCACCAAAGAATTATGTAGTGGCCCTATTACAGGATTACTCTTATTCTGCTCGGACCACCCGGGTGATAATGTAGTAAATCAAGAAGAATCCTATTCTTGCCCGTAATTCAATAGGGAAGAAACAAGAATTATAGGTAATTTTAATGTAATGACTGATCGAACAACTTTATTTGTAGATATCGTGCTGCCTGTGCCTATTGCGCAAGCATTTACTTACCGAGTTCCTGTTGATTTCAATAATCAAATGCAATTTGGTATTCGGGTAATTGTTCCTTTCGGAAAAAATAAACGCTTAACAGGTATTGTTATAGCAATTCACGAAAATGCACCCCTTAATTATCAAGCTAAATACATTGAAATTATCTTAGATGAATCTCCTATCATAACACAAAAACAATATGATTTATGGTGTTGGATTTCAAAATATTATTTAGCACCCATCGGAGATGTTATGAATGCAGCACTCCCTTCTAATTTTAAATTAGCGAGCGAAACTAAAGTGGTTATTCACCCAGATTATGACCCAGCACTTGACGAAATTTCAGAAAAAGAACGCTTAATTGTCGCTATTGTAGAAGAGCGACAATCAATTGATTTAAAGGAGTTAGCAGAAATAACTGAGCTAAAATATATTCAGCCCATTATTAAAACATTAATTGAAAAACGAATTATTGCTACCCAAGAAGAAATTAACCAACGCTACACTCCTAAAACAATTACTTGTCTGCAACTCAACGAAACGTATATTGAGGATGAAGAGCTCAATCTTTTGGTTAATCAATTGGCAGCTAAACCTGGAGCAGAAAAGCAAGTAGAAGCACTATTAATTGCCATTAAATTAGCAATGGAAATCGGAGGTTTGACACAAGCCATTCCAAAAAATCAGTTGCTAAAAATGGATGCTAGCGCCTCTGCATTAACAACATTGGAAAAAAAAGGTGTTTTCCGTAGTGTGAAACTACAGATAGATCGTTTAGTTTCAAATGAGAAAGACCAAGTAGCCTTCAAGCCCTTAACGCCGGTTCAGGCAATTGCGCTAAAAGAAATTGAAGATGGCTTTAAGGAAAAACCAATTGCCTTATTGCATGGAATTACAGGTTCAGGGAAAACAGAACTATATGTTCAGCTCATACAATCTTATCTCGATATGGGTAAACAAGTCCTCTATTTGTTGCCTGAAATTGCCCTGACGACTCAATTAATTCAACGATTATCTATTTATTTTGGGACACAAATTGGAGTATACCACTCTAAATTTAACCAAAATGAGCGCGTCGAAATTTGGAATAAAGTATTGGCCAACGATAACAAGGAATTTAGATTAGTAATTGGCGCTAGGTCTGCTGTCTTTTTGCCATATCAAAATTTAGGACTAATTATCGTTGATGAAGAGCATGAAACATCCTTCAAACAATATGATCCATCACCAAGGTATAATGCAAGAGATACTGCTATTATTCTGGCAAATAGCCACAAAGCATTTACATTACTAGGTTCAGCCACACCAAGTTTCGAATCGTACTTTAATGCGAAACAAGGGAAATATAGCCTCATAGAATTAAATGAACGCTACAAAGGTGTTCAGCTACCAGATGTTATTTGTGCCGATTTGAAAAGTGAACGTAAACTAAAAACAATGCAAACCTATTTTTCCTCTTTATTACTCGAGGAAATAGAAAATACACTTAAACGGAATGAGCAAATAATTCTCTTTCAAAATCGACGAGGGTACACGCCAAGATGGTCTTGCGAAATTTGCAGCTGGACACCAAAATGTATCCATTGCGATGTATCGTTAACGTATCATAAATTTGGGAACACCCTAAAATGTCACTATTGTAGCTATATAACTGCTCCAATGGGATCGTGCCATGCGTGCGGAAGTAATCGCTTGAAAATGGTTGGATTCGGCACCGAAAAAATTGAAGATGATTTAGCACTGCACTTTCCTAATTCCGTTATTAAAAGAATGGACCTAGATACCACTCGTTCAAAAAATGCGTATGCTGAAATAATTAGCGATTTTGAAAACCGCAAAATAGATGTGCTAATCGGAACACAAATGCTTTCAAAAGGCCTCGATTTTGACAATGTAACCTTGGTCGGAATTATGGACGCAGATATGCTATTAAATCGACCTGACTTCAGGGCCTTTGAAAGATCCTTTCAATTGATGACTCAGGTCGCAGGAAGAGCAGGACGCAAAGAAAAGCGAGGAAAAGTAATCATTCAAACCGGACAAATTGACCATTGGGTAATACAAAAAGTAATCAACCATGATTTTATTGCCTTCTATAAAGATGAAATAATCGAAAGAGAAAATTTCTACTACCCTCCTTATTACAAAATGATTGTTATCACAGTTAAACATGCGTCAGAGCAAGTACTTAATTTGGCAGCCAATGAACTTGCTAACAACCTAAAAAATGTGTTTAAAGAGCGCGTGTTAGGACCTGAATTTCCAATTATCAAGAAAATTCAAAATTTATTTTTAAAGGAAATAAAAATAAAGTACGAAAAAAGCCTTTCAGACATAAAAGTAAAAGAGCGCCTACAGGCGCTCTTAACTGAATTTTATTCAAAACCACAAAACAAAAGTGTTAGAGTGGTCATTGATGTTGATCCTATTTAACCCAAATATTCCTGAAGCATCTTATTCTTGGAAGTATGTTTTAATCGGCGAATAGCCTTTTCCTTAATCTGTCGTACTCGTTCTCTCGTTAATTCAAAACGGTCTCCAATTTCTTCAAGAGACAATGGCGCTTTTCCTTCAAGGCCATAGAACATTGAAATAACTTCACTTTCGCGAGGAGTTAATGTGGTTAATGAACGACGTATATCACTTCGTAATGATTCCAATACCAAATTACTCTCTGGACTAGGTAAAGAATCGCCTACTAGTACATCATACATATTTGAAGATGACTCATCACTTTCTATTAAAGGAGCATCCATGGAAATATGCCGACCATTTTGTGCCAACGATTGTTTTATTTCTTCCGTACTGCAACTCAAAAATTCAGCAAGCTCCTCAGCTGAAGGCGGACGTTCAAATTTTTGCTCTAATTCTGAAAATGCACGATTAATTTTATTGATGTTCCCTATTTTATTCAAAGGCAAGCGTACAATTCTTGCTTGCTCTGCTAATGCCTGTAATATAGATTGACGAATCCACCAAACAGCGTATGATATAAATTTAAATCCTCTCGTTTCATCAAAGCGCTCAGCGGCCTTAATTAAGCCTAAATTACCTTCATTAATTAAATCTGGCAAAGCTAAACCTTGATTTTGATATTGCTTAGAAACTGAAACAACAAACCTTAAATTTGCCTTGGTCAAACGTTCCAATGCCAATCGATCCCCTGCTCTAATTTTTCTGGCTAATTCAACTTCCTCATCTGCTGAAATTAAGTCAACACGACCTATTTCTTGTAAGTATTTGTCGAGAGAAGCTGTTTCCCTATTCGTAACCTGTTTCGCGATTTTTAGTTGCCTCATAATTTTAATATTTGTTTTAAGTGAGTACCTTAACGAAAGAAATTCAATAAGGTTAGGCTAATAATGAAAAAAACATAAAAAGATTACACTTAAATGATAATTAGTGCAATAATTTAGATAATTCTAGCAGTATGGATGAATATTTAATTAATATCCAAGTTTAGCACGCACCCTACTCAATACGTCTTTAGCAGTTTTCCTGGCTTTTTCTGCCCCTTGAGCCAAAATAAGATTCAACTCGTTTTCATGAGTGATGTAATAATTATACCGTTCCCTCTCAACCTTAAACCGATTTAAGAGTACTTCTAACAAAGCATGTTTTGCATGGCCATAACCATAAGCGCCAGCCAAATACTTCTCGCGCATCATCGATGATTCCTCCTTGGTTGCTACCAACGAATACAAAGCAAAGATCGCACAGGTAGTTGGATCTTTTGGATCTTCAAGTGGTGTACTGTCGGAAGCAATAGACATTACTTGTTTTTTTAGGTCCTTTTCTGAAGCAAAAATATCGATAAAATTATTCCGAGACTTACTCATTTTTTGACCATCAGTACCGGGAATCAGCATGGTATCCTCATTAATTTTATCAGATGGAACCACAAAGGTTTCACCCATCTTAGCATTAAACTTGACTGCTACATCTCGTGTCATCTCAAGATGCTGCAATTGATCCTTTCCGACAGGAACAATATTCGCGTCATACAATAAAATATCAGCTGCCATTAACATTGGGTAAGTAAACAATGCCCCATTCACATCCTCCAATCGATCTGATTTGTCTTTGAAACTGTGTGCTAAGGTTAAACGCTGATATGGATAAAATGCTAATAAATACCACATTAGCTCTGCTACTTCTGGTATATCACTTTGACGATAAAAAGTCACCTTATCGGGATCGAGGCCACACGCTAACCATGTAGCAGCAGTGGACATGGTGTTTTTCTGCAAAACGGTGGCATCTTTAATTTGAGTTAAAGAGTGAAGATTAGCAATAAAAAAATAAGCGTCATTATTTGGTTCATTAGCTAGCGCTATTGCAGGTAATATTGCCCCCAAAATATTCCCTAAATGTGGAGTGCCTGTACTTTGTATTCCTGTTAATATTCGCGACATGCTTGGCTATTTAAAACAAAAATAATTAAAAGCAATTTAATGAAGCCCTTTATTTTATCTTGTTATTTCACTAACTTCGAAAAATGAAATACTTTAAGGGCATATTCGCGAACCTTTGGAAAATATATATTGCCTTAATATTTATTTTCTTCGCTATTCTTTTGTACCCTTTTCTTTTCGTGCTATTAATGAATACCAAATGGAAAAAAACAAGCTTTAATTTTTTTATTTTTTGGAGTTATTGTATGCGAATTTGCTGTTTTTATCCTGTAAAAAAAGTATATCATGCGCCCGTACCTGATGGGCCTTATGTAATTGTATCTAATCACGTTTCCTATTTGGATATATTTTTAATGTATTCTTTACTGCCGAAAGCGCCATTTGTTTTCTTGGGTAAAAGTGAAATACTTTCTTACCCTATTTTACGCACATATTTTAAAAATCTAAATATTCCGGTCTACAGAAATGATAAATCAAAAGCTGGAAAAGCATATATTGAAGCATTGAAATCGGTGGGAGCTGGCTGGTCATTGGTCATTTTTCCCGAAGGAACCATTCCAGACGATGATGCACCTAAAATGATGGCTTTCAAACATGGCGCATTTAAATTAGCGAAGGCCTTGAATGTGCCTATTTTACCACTAACATTTGAAAATAATCACAAATTATTCTCTGACCCTACTAATATTTGGGGACCAGCCAGACCAGGTTTATCGGTGGTTCACTTTCATAAGGCCATAACACTTGATGAAATAAAAAAAATGGAAGTAAACGAATTAAGTGATCATTGTTTCGAAATTATTTCCAAGCCATTAGTTAAGAAATACCCAAATCTTTATTAATTTCGGAGCATGGAAATCAACGATGAATTAATTGACCATTTATCTTATTTAGCAAAACTTAAATTTGAAGGGCCTGAAAAAATTGCTATAAAAGCTGATTTAATCAAAATTACAGGATTTATGCAAAAACTGAGTGAGTTAAATACTGATGACCTTGAACCCTTAATTTTTATGACTGAAGAATCAGGAAGATTACGGGAAGATGAAACGGTAGTGACGATAACTCAAACTGAAGCCCTTCACAACGCGCCAAAAAAAGATAGCGATTATTTTAGGATCCCTAAAGTATTAGACAAATAAATCACCTCACATAATCCTGTTTTTGAACAAGCATATATTGTTCGTTCTCCAACTTGATATACCCATAATCATAGCAAAAATAATAATTGTAGCCCTTTTGGGTTTTATACAGGTTCGTGAAGTAATGAAAATTAAATCCTTCCTCTGCTAAACTAATTGCATCAAATGTCTTTTTTCCACTTGGATTTAACTGGGATAAAATTCGGCGGTTCTTGCGTAGAATTCGATTAATTCGCCTAACAGTAGCGTTGCTATCCTCATTCAAGCGATTATTATAGGAATTGCGACAATAATCACCGCAAAATTTTTGATCTTTTCTTCCTGAAAGCTTCGTACTGCATTCCAAACAAACTCGAACATCCATAATCGCTAGGTTTAATAATCAAATCCAAAACGAAGAAAAGGAATGAAAATTCTAGATTGAAAAAAAATAAACAAAAGAAAATGAGAAGATGCTTATTTCACGATGATTTTCATGCCATCTTCAACAATTATTGTATTTGGGAAAATCGCTGTAGCTTCCGATAAATGAACCTCACATGTAGGATATCGCGATGAAAAATGGCCAATATATAATTTTTTAACGCCAAGTTTCAAGGCAGCACTTGCCGCTTGTTCGGCGGTTGAATGATACGTTTTTTTTGCCCGATCATTGTGCTCATTAGTAAAAGTGGCTTCGTGGTAGAGAACAGTGGCATCGGATACGTGCAAAGAAAGTTCCTTAAAGGGTGCGGTATCAGAACAATACGCATATTTTAATGGCGGAAGCGAGGGAAGCGTAAAATCAGTATAATGAATAGTGGTGCCATCGATTAAAGAAACATCTTTTGCTTGCTTTAGCAAGCGATAATGTTCCTGTTTTATACCTGCTTTTTTTATCGCTGCTAAATCTAATTTTAAGACTGATGATTTTTCTTCAATTAAAAATCCAAAGGTTTGAATGCGATGCTTCAAAGGAAAAGCAAATACTTTTATATGAGTATCCTCCAAAATAAGTTCTTTTTCACTTGAAACTAAGGGTATGAATTTTAAATTGAAAGACATCTGTGACATACCAGCTTCAAACTGAGCTGTCAAAATTGCTTCTAATGGAGCAGGTCCATAAATAACAATACCTTGATTTCTTCCTAAAAGATTCATGGTACTTAATAAACCAATTAATCCAAAATAATGATCGCCATGAAGATGAGAAATAAAAATATGACTAATTTTTTGAAAATGAACGCCAAATTTTCGCATTTGGGTTTGGGTGCCCTCACCACAATCTATTAACAAATGACGATTATTGCAAACAATATATTGAGAACTTGGTGCCCTGTGTGAAGTGGGTACCGCAGCACCGCTGCCTAACACAACAACTTGAAACGGACTACTCAAGGCTTGATAAAGCTTCTTCTTTTGTAGAACAAATAATTAACACTCTATCCAACTGAGCTATTTCAATCATTTTTAAGACCGACGCCTGTAATCCAAATAAAACAAAAGAACCACTTGTATCTTTACAAAGTCGATTCGCAACCAAAATTGCACTCAAACCTGATGAATCGCAATATTTTGTTTTTTCAAGGTTAAAAACAATTTTATTGCTTCCTGTTTTGTTGATATAGGTAAAAACCGTTTTAAGTTCTGGCGCATGGATTGAATCAAGTTTTTCAACGTTAGAAATAACCAAAACAGACTTGCCAATGTATTCAGTTGAGAAATTCATACTAAATTGTTTTGCTCAAATGTAGAAAAAATCAACGTTCAATTTTCGATGCGAGCAAATAAATTATTGCCATTCGTATGGCGACACCATTTTCAACCTGATTTAGTATGATACTTTGATCAGAATCTGCTACTTCGCTTGTGATTTCAACCCCTCTATTTATTGGTCCAGGGTGCATAACAATGATTCGTTTATCCAAAGAATCAAGTAATTGCTTGTTTAATCCAAACAACATAGAATATTCCCTCAGTGAAGGAAAGAAATTAATTTCTTGACGCTCCAATTGAATACGGAGCATGTTGGCCACATCACACCACGCTAGTGCCTCTTTAAGATTATGGGAAACACTAACCCCTAAATCAGCAATATGTTTTGGAATTAAAGTAGTCGGCCCACAAACCATTACCTCAGCTCCTAATTTTTTTAAGCAATAGATATTCGAAAGAGCGACACGGGAATGAAGAATATCACCAACTATCACAACTTTTTTACCGGAAACATCTCCTAATTCTTCTCGGATTGAATAGGCATCTAAAAGTGCTTGCGTTGGGTGTTCGTGCGTTCCATCGCCAGCATTAATGACTTTCGCTGAAATTCGTTGTGATAAAAAATGGGCAGCACCGGGATTTGGATGGCGCATTACCACCATATCCACTTTCATTGATAATATGTTATTAACCGTATCGATTAGGGTTTCCCCTTTTTTAACCGAACTACTCGAGGCACTAAAATTCACAATATCAGCCGAAAGTCGCTTCTCAGCCAATTCAAAAGACAAGCGTGTCCGAGTAGAATTTTCGAAAAATAAATTAGCAATGGTAATATCTCGAAGGGAAGGAACTTTCTTTATAGGACGATTGATAACATCTTTGAAGCTATCTGCCATCTTAAAGATCAACTGAATATCTTCATTCGTTAAATCACGAATACCCGTTAAATGATCAACACTTAAATTATTCATTTCCTTCTTTTGTAAATAATAATACTTGGTCTATTCCTTCTGTTTCTAACCAATCAACGGATACCCGCTCCATTTTTAATGTATCCACTGACTTTCCGTGGTAATCTGCTTGAATGGGGAGGTCTCGGCTAAACCGACGATCGATAAGAATAAGAAGCTCAACCTTTGCTGGTCGTCCAAAGGTTAATAATGCATCCAAACCAGCTCGTATTGTTCTTCCGGTATATAAGACATCGTCCACTAATACCACTTTTTTATTTTCAATACTAAAGTCAAGGTTTGTAACGCTAGGAAGTAATTGCTTTTCCGTTCTACGGAAATCATCACGAAAGAAAGTAATATCTAGATTTCCACATTGAATAGAATGACCTAAAATAGATTCTAATTCGTTTTTAAGTCGCGCCACAACTTGAACGCCACGGGGCTGAAGACCAATAATTACAGAATTTTTGAAATCGTCATGGGACTCTATTAATTCATGACAAAGGCGTTTGATGGTTAACTCGATTTGTTTTGCATTTAAAATGACCTGCTTTTCCATCGCGACAAAGATAAGGTTAATAATAACAATGTCAAAAATTACTTTTGATTATGAGCCTTAAGGTATATTTCTAGTTAAGATTATACTTTATGAAGAAGATTTAGGCTTAAGTTTTAGATAAGTTGAACAACTTTTAAAGAGATTCAATAAAGTTTATTGAATCTCTCAGGTAATTTCAATTACGATAGTGTTTTGAAATTAAGTCAATTATTCGGAATGCTATTCGTTTAATAATAAACAAACTGCATAAGCTTTTATCGCTTTTCCTTCACCAAAAGAATCAACTTGTTCATGCGTCGTTGCTTTAATAGAAACCGCATCAACATCAATTTTCAAGATGGAGGCAATTACCACCTGGATCTCTGATATAAATGGATTTAATTTAGGATTTTCAAGCACAACAGTGCTATCAATATTGATAACACGGTAGTTTTTCTTTTCAATTAGCGAAAGCACCTCTCGGAGCAATATTTTTGAATCAATTCCTTTATACTTGGGATCCTTATCAGAAAAATGAAAGCCAATGTCCCTCAAATTCGCAGCACCTAGAAGTGCATCGCAAATCGCATGAAGAAGAACATCTGCATCAGAATGACCTAGAGCGCCAGTTTCAGAAGGTATTTTTATGCCTCCGATAAAGAGCGGAAGACCTGACTTGAGTTGATGCACATCAACTCCGTAACCAATGCGCAAATTCATGCAGAAAAATTAATTAGCATCCTTAGATGCTGGTTTATCACCTAAATATAATCGAAGGGTAAAACGCAAGGTATTAGCTAAAGGACTTTGACGACCATTCAATGACGCTAAATATGAAAAATCTATTCCAAACATATTGTATTTTAAACTAGCACCTATATTCATAAATTGTCTATTTCCTTTATTCTTACTTTCATAAAAAACACCTCCCCGAATAGCAAAAGTATTATTGTACCACCATTCTATTCCTCCAGCTAAATTTATTTCAGCCATTTCCTCTTTAAACCTTGTTCCTTTAACAACTTCATATGTTCCGTCAGGATTCTTGATGTATTCGCCATTAGCATCTGTCGCTACAACACCCGGTGCGTCATAAAACGATTGTAGCATTCCGTTAATAACACCTACATCATTTGTTCTACCAGACATTAAATCGCCAAAATTAGAACCAACAGTTGAATTATAACTTGCTGGAGTAGGAACTAATAATTTTTGAATATCAAGAGAAAAAACCACTTCATTGTATGCATCAAATTTTGCTAAGAAAGAGTTGCCTATTTTAAGGTTCATTGGAATAAAATCCCGCTGCGACAATTCAGAATATGCCACTTTATTTCCTATATTATTTAAGGTAGTAGCGAAGGTATAAATCCCTTTCGTTTTGCCAAATTTTACTTTATCGTTATAATATGAAAACGATAAATCAGCAGCTCCAACAACGCCAGGCTTTGTGTTAACACCAGCTACTGTTAATCCTCCAGTTAAATTTGAATAAGCAAATTTCCCATTTACGCCAATACTAAGTTTATCAGACAACTTAAACGCATAAGCACCTGTAAGTTCAAATTCACTTGGTTTATCTTCTCGGAGTTCATTACCCGAAGCATCGGTAAAGGTAATTTCACCTAAGCTAAAATATCGTAATGCACCACCTATTGCGTGTTGCTTGTTAATTTTATAGTAGCCAGATAAATAAGATAAATGTATGTCGTTTGTTAATTGTCTCAACCAAGGAGTGTAAGACAAGCTTATTTCCGATTTTTTTTCGGAGAAAATTAAGATAGAAGTATTCCAATAAATTGAACTTGAGCTTGGGCTTAAAGCAGTTCCTGCATCGCCCATTCCACCGGCCCTTGAATCAGGCGTTATCGCCATAAAAGGAAGTGCTGTAGTGATAGTATTCAGCTGCAAATCATTTTGAGTAGCTCCACCATTGGGCTGTGAAAAACCTGTAAAACAGGTTAAAATTAAAGCGATAAAAAGTATAAATTTCATTTGTCCGGAAAAATTTGGGTAAATATACGTAAAATGATGAATTTTATTGTATAATTATTTTAGGACAACCAATTTTTCAGTCTTTTGAGCCAAAACACCTTCAGACGTTTTTAAGGATAAGCGATAGACATAAACTCCGCGAGCCAATTGGTCACCATAATCATCTTTTCCATCCCATGAAATACCATCAGTCCTAAACCCTTGGGTTTGAACTTTTTCATTTATCGTTTTTACAACCTTTCCCGAAATAGTATACACCTGAATTTGAACATCTAACAAATCACACGATTGATTATGCTCAAACATGAATTTTGTACTGCTCGTAAATGGATTTGGATAATTATAAAGATTACTGATTACCCCATTTTCACTTGATCTAACAAGAAAATTAATTTTTGTTAAGGAGGAGTTATTATTTACATCCCAAACTTTCAATGAAAGCGTATGTGGACCATCCGCTAATTCAGGTAATTCATACCGAATAGTTCCAGACTGATAGGTATCTAGATCTGAGGAATAATAGTCATTTAAATTAATTGCTGCCGACGAATTTTCATCAACAATTGCTGTTAAGTCATGTCCAATTCCATTCCCAACAGTACTTACACCATTTTCATCAAAAATTTTAGCGAAAAGCACAGGTGTTGCATCCGTTATACCTCCATCAATAAATTTATCATCATTAAGAAAGAGATCTACTTCGGGCCCTGTATTGTCTTGAACTCCAATTGGATCAATCCCACCAATAATAAATGAAGTATCAACCCCTGCAGCATCAATTGCGTCATTAAATGCATAATAACTAATTTTTCCATGGCCATAATTAAGGGCGATATCCTTCGGCACGATAAACGTAAAAGAGAATAAGCCATTGACAACAGAAGCCTTCCCTTTGTACACCAAGTTTCGCTGTAATTCATAGTTAATTAAAGGCGACGAATCATCTTGTCCGAGTGTAGTAAAAACTTTTGTTTTATCAAAAATTGAAGGTAGTACAAAACCATTAAAATTATTCTGAACATTTCCCAAATAATCTTCCACGTGGCCTTTAATTGTCACCTTTCCTAAGGCTTGGATCGTGTCGATAACAACAGCAGATTGAGCATTTAAGGAATCGGTTACTACCCTTAATCTCGGCAATGCAATTTTAAGCGCCGGATCGCCTATTAAATTAAAACTCCTTTTATTTTCATTACTTCCCGCTTGATTTTTTGTTAAGCGAGCAATTTCTCCAAACGTTTTAGGTTCTTGATTCAAATCCCGTTGAAAAACATTGTTAAAAAACGCAATTCCTGTCGCTGTATTTACACCAAAATAGACAGACCTAGTTGTTGTCATCAAGGCAATTGCACCACCACTAGGATTTAAGGATAACCATTCCCCTGCAGATATTCTATTTGGGTCATCAAATTTTGTAAATTCGCAGGTAGCAGAAACAAATAAATGCAAGGCGTTAATATTGGACCAAGATTGGATTTGAGGAATAGTTACAACTCGTTCTTCAGCTAGGCCAACTTCTCCACCGTGTCCAACATAATTGACTACTAAAGCTCCCCGCTGAACCCGGTCAGAAATTGCGGAATACACCTCCGGACAGCGCTGTCCACCAGCAGAGGTCTGTTGTGGATAAGCATCTAAGTATAATTTATCACAATTCATTTCACGGTGGTTAGATTTAATGATGTCATATTGAGGTTCGGTATCATTATTAACGAAATAGCCCCCTTCTTCATCATCCGCAATTTGAATGTATTTTAATCGCCAATCACCAAAAGTGCGATTGGTTAAAGAATCTAAGCAACAATTATTGTTACTTGAGCTTAAAAATTGATTTGATCCATTTTTAAGATAATGTTCAATTTTATCAACTTGCTGCTTCGCTTGTGTGACATCACTTACCACCAAGCGACCCACGCCCACATCAAGTAGATCTGTTTGAGTAATCGCCTCATTATCTCCTAATATTCCAAAATAATCATCTGTTACAAGAGCTGAGATGTGGTTTTCGCTAGATTCAACCTGATACGTTAGAATGTAATTATTATTATTCGCCATTCGATCTTTTGGATCGTAGGTTCCATCACCAAATAACAAGAGATATTTTGGTTCCTTACTACCCTGTATTAATTGGGATCTATCATAAAACATTTTCATGAACATGCGAATTCCGGTCGCATCTTTGGCTCCGGAACTAAATTCATTAAACACCTGTTCATCAGTTACAACATGTACTGTCAATCCTTCATCTCTATGCAAATTCGCCAATCGATTGGCTTGCTCGTAAAATAAAGGATCTGTTACAATTAAATAATCTGCTTGAGGCAAACCATGCAGGTTTTGATAAGCAATCGCCCCAATTTTATCCGGCACATAAAACGCCGTACCATTTGACGCTACAAATTCACTAAACCGCATGTTTTGTTTAAAAGTAAAGGTGCTAGATCCATTCGTAGTTCCCATGATTCGCTTAGGGATTTGCTTATTAGTAACATCCCATATAAAAGCTTGAGCAGGAAAATTTGTCACCTGATATTCACCAATGATCAAAGAATCTGACAATGTTAAATTTCTAAAACCGAATTGTGAGCTATAAAATACAAGATTTCGTTTCGCATTGACTAAGATACGGTCTAAATAAGTAAGGGTATTCGGACTATTTCTTGATATACTAATTTTATAAGCCAAGGCAGAAGACGGATTTGATAAGCTCATCGATTTCGACGATCGCACAAAATCATAAGAAGTATAGGGAAGAACATCATTAAATATTGAAATGCCGTTACAAGAATATTGCTGAGAAGTGTTTGCAGCGCTCAATGAGTTACTTGCTAGCGACGTCTTAAATTTTACTGGATAAGCGCTAGCAATATTTGGAATTGAAAAATTAAACGTTTGTTCAAGCTCAAGATCAAATAATTCGCCATACCAACGTTGACCTCCACCAACCAAGGAAACTAAATCGTTTTCATAAACATCCCGATAATCATAATCCGTAATGGTAATTGCTGGAGGATCGGTAATTAATGCTGCATTTTCTATTCTCAATGGTGGAACTGAAGAATTCACATTAATAAAATAATAAGAAAAATCAGAATAGGTATTTCTTTTCTGATCAAATTCAACAGTGCCATTGGGATACCATCGATGTGGTCCTCCACCATAAAAAAGCACATAATCTTGGTCATTAAACACCCCGTCAGATTCGCCATTAATTTGAATAGCGATTTGAGCAAGATCATCTGTTCGAGGTACAGAATTTAACTCTGGCAACATCCCTTCACCGTTCCCATATACATGAAGATGAGCAGGGTTTAGATTCGACACATCGATTCCAACGGAGCTAAGAAAATTCTTATCTAATTTATAGATGCCATCGCGGGGAATCGCAATTTTATACCAAAATCCTGAACCGTCTTGAAGAACAGAGTTCGGTGCAAAATCCTTTAGCTGATACTGAGAAGAATTAGTAGGGGTAATTTTAACCTCAAATTGTATAACACGATAAACAACATCATCAATTGTTACATATGGAATACTATACAAAACCATAAACGCTTCTTTTCCAGACTTAGCGATTTTCAATTCCAGTTGAACGTCGTCCGTTACAGAAACAGAAAATCTTTTCAAAAAGGATACTTCTGCAGCAGTGGCAGGAGAAGTATTATAGCTTAGTAATTCAACAGTATATCGATCATTTTTCAGCGCAATCGAATGAAAAAAAACAGGGTTAACATTATCTAAAGAATTTCCTTTAATTGATGGAACCAATAACGATTCATCTTTAAATTTTAATGGAGCAGGATCCAACCATGGCACGTCAATAATAAAAACTTGAGCAGAAGCGATTAAAGGCAGAAAAAGAAATAAGAGAATTGGAAATATAAATGATTTCATAAATAAAAACAAAATTAATAAGGAATGCGATTCAAAAAACGAAAGTGTATTTTATTTATTTGATTTTATTTACGATATTTGTAACCTAGTAAAACTAAACTCGTACTGAACCTCGTGTTAAAAAGAAGTGAAAATGTTAATCAATTAGCCAATAAACTATTTTTATTAGTTTTTTGCCTATTGCTATCCCAGGATGTTTTGCATGCTCAAGACCCAACATTTACTCAGTTTTACTCTAATCCACTTTATTTAAATCCTGCACTTGCGGGATCCACAGGTTGCCCTAGAATAAATTTAAACTACAGAAATGAATGGCCGCAATTGACGGGTAATTATGTTACTTATTCTGCGTCATTTGACACCTATTCAAAAGATATTAATGGCGGAGTTGGTTTGATGGCAACATATGATCAGCAGGCTGAAGGCACCATTTCAACCACTATGTTAGGGGGTATTTATTCCTACAATTTGAAATTAAATAGAAAAACTTCTTTAATGTTTGGTGCAAGAGCAGCTTACTATCAAAAATTCTTAGATTGGAATAAATTAACTTTTGGAGACATGATTGACCCAAGAAGAGGTTTTATCTATCAAACGAATGATGTGCCACGTGGGGGAAAGCGTGGATTTTTTGATGTTTCTGCTGGAGCTGTAGTTTTTACTAAACTATTTTATGCAGGTTTGGCTGTGCACCATGCAAACCAACCTGATGAATCAATGATATTGGGAGAATCTAAATTACCAGTTCGCTTAACTGCCCACATGGGTGGTACTCTCCCAATAGGTAGACGTGGTAGGTATTCTGATGGCACAAGTTTAAAGCCTGCCATAATTTATCAATATCAAAATGGATTTCAAGAACTAAACATAGGGGCATATCTTAATTATAGTTCCTTAAATATTGGTGTCTGGTATCGTAATAAAGATGCTTTCGTTTTTATTGTAGGTGCTAAGACTGACAAATTTAATATTGGATACAGTTATGACTTAACGGTTTCCAAACTAGGCAATGGATTAACGGGTGGTTCGCATGAAATTTCCATGCAAATTAATTTAAAATGTAAGAAAAAGGCAAAGAACTTTAGGAAAATATCTTGCCCTTCATTTTAAAAATGTAACGAAATGATAGAATTTAATTTTATTTTTGCTAAAAATAGATTACTTATGAAAATGTCAGACATTAAAAAAGTAAGTGTAGTTGCCCTGTCATTATTGATTTTAGGGAGTTGCGCACAAGATGAATCTACCTCTACGGGGTGGAAATTCAATAAAACCGAAAATGGTGGATTTGAGAAAAAAGATGTTGGTGAGCAGGAAACAGGCCCAGGATTAGTAATGATCGAAGGCGGAACATTCACGATGGGTCGTACCGAAGAAGATGTAATGGATGATTGGAATGCTCGGGCAAGTAAAAAAACAGTTTCCTCTTTTTACATGGATAGAACGGAAGTTTCGAATTTCCATTGGTTAGAATATGTTTATTGGATGAAACGTGTTTATTACAAGTCATACCCTCATATTTATAAAAAATCTTTGCCTGATACACTTGCATGGAGATCACCACTTTCTTATCAAGAAAAATGTGTGGATTATTACTTTAGGGATCCCCGTTATAGGGATTATCCAGTTGTTGGCGTTTCTTGGATTCAAGCAAACGATTTTTGTAAATGGAGAACAGATAGGGTTAACGAAGCTATTTTAGTTAGAGAGGGTATTATCAATTGGCATTTTGCCGATAAAGATGAATTAGGAGTTGCAGATTTAACGGTAAAAAATTCTTACGAAAAATATCGCTCAATCCCTGAAAACATGTTTAATACAGAATCTTATTTGTCGGGACAGTACAATCAAACGACAAAAACTGGATACACTGTATCGAAAGATGCGGCCGGTGCATTTAAAGATCCTGTTACAAAAAATGATAAGCCGAGAGATCCATACATGTTGGATAACTATGATCCTATTTATGCCGAAAAAGAAAAATCTAGTGGAGCCGATAATCCAAGTTATTTTCGTGGAAAGCGACAAGTTAGAATTGAAGATGGTATTTTACTACCAAAGTATAGACTTCCTACAGAAGCAGAATGGGAATTTGCAGCAAGCGGTTTAATTGGAAACTTAGACCCCAACTCAGAAAACATAGATGAGCAAAGGATTTATCCTTGGGATGGGCATTATGTTCGAAAAGATGAAGAACAATTTCAAGGTTCAATACAAGCCAATTTTGTTCGTGGAAAAGGTGATTATATGGGTGTTTCAGGTGCTTTAAATGATGGTGCAGACATAACTTGTCGTGTTGATGAATATTGGCCAAACGATTATGGTTTATATAACATGGCAGGTAACGTTTCTGAATGGGTTTTGGATACTTATCGTCCTTTATCAAGCGAAGTTACTGATGAATTTATGCCATTTAGAGGTAACAACTACCAAACGAAACTATTGGTTCCAGATGGCTTGTATGATAAACAAGTGAAAGCAACTGAAAACATTTATGATGTTTATGGGATGAAAGAATTTGTAAATGAATATGCTAGAGTTAAGTATTTATCCATGACAAATAACGCTTTAGACTTATCGACGAAATTTCAGGACAACTATAAAAATCAAAATAAAACTACTGGTGGTCTTGATTTTACAGCTGACAAAATTGGTGTTTTGATAAGCGACACACTTACATTAACAGCTGATAGTGTTGCAGTTTCAAAAAGTAAATCGCCAATAAGTTGGGTTATACTAAACGGTAAATTTGTAGGTGGTACAAAATCAACTGATAAAATTGTAAAAGTTGTTTTTTCATCACTTGGCGAACAGACCATTAAATTGTCTCAAGGTACTGTTAGTGAGATAAAAGAAAATTTTATCAAAGTTGTGAGAAATAATTCTGAATTAAATGCCTATGTAAACACCAAAAGCAGCCAATTTAAAATTAATTCCACTCAAAACAAACAGAAATACCAATTTAATAGCCCCAGCAATTCTTACTTGGCTAATTCAAGTCAATACACCTTGAACGATAGTATACAGTTTGCTGTTTTAGATGACATTAATGCATTATTAGATACTGCTATCTATTTATATAACAAAGGCAACACTATTAAAGCATCGGCATATATTGAAAAGGTATTATTTGGCAACCCTAATAAGTCTGTAGATCCAAGTGATTTTAGAAAAGGATTTGACAAAGACAATGGAGATATGGATAAGTTTGGGGTACCATTAGTTAAAGAAGGTGAAGGCGATTATTTCAGCATATTTACTGATGACTATCTCGAATTAAGATTTAATGACTACAAAACCGATCCTACTATATCTTCTTGGTTGATAACACTTAGAAATGGATGTAGTGAATTTATTGTAGAGAGCCGTGGTAAGCAGCGCTGGAGAAATGTTACTGAAGAAGAGAATGTAGGGCGTTTAAATTACCGTAAAGATGATTATATTGATTACTTAGATGGCGATTTAGAATCCTCTATTTACTATAACAATAAAATTAGAAAAGACGACATCAATTCAGGAAAACGAGATGGATCTCAGGTCGTTTATCAGAGTCAGCACGAAAACTTTGACCTTGAAGGAAATCCTATAAATGAAGGTGCAAATGGTTCACCGATGACCTTAATATCCGACAGATCTAAAGTATACAAAGGTGGCTCTTGGACAGATAGATCGTATTGGCTAGCTGCTTCAAATAGGCGTTTTCTAGATGAAGATAAATCATCAGCATTTATTGGATTTAGATGTGCTATGGACCGAGTTGGTGACGTTCGTCAAAATAGTAACAAAAAGAAACGTAAATAAATTATACTATTAAGCCCCTTGACTAAGGGGCTTTTTTTTTGCCAATATGAGATTGTTTGATTTGTTTTACGAAACATCAGAGGTTTGCATAGATACGCGATCCATTACAAAAAATTGCTTGTTTGTTGCGTTAAAAGGATCAAACTTCGATGGAAATGATTTTGTGAATGAAGCACTATTAGCTGGTGCAAAATATTGCATATCTGATCGTTTAGCGATTTGCAATCAGGTAAACATATTTTATGTTGAAAACACCCTAGAATATTTACAGAACCTTGCCTTATCCCATCGAAAAAAATTTACTATTCCAGTGATTGGAATTACTGGGAGCAATGGTAAGACAAGCACTAAAGAGCTAGTAAATTGCATATTAAGCAAGGAATATAATGTTCTTTGTACTGCTGGCAACTTTAATAATCATATTGGAGTTCCTCTAACCCTACTGAAACTTAATTCAAGCCATGAATTAGCTATCATTGAAATGGGGGCGAACAAACACGGTGATATCGCTGAACTTTGCGCAATTGCTGAGCCTACGCTCGGAGTAATAACAAATATAGGGAAAGCTCATTTGGAGGGATTCAACGATTTTCAAGGCGTTTTAAAGACTAAAAAAGAATTATACACCTCCATTAGTCAAAAAAAAGAAGGGGTGATCTTTTATAATTCGGATGACCAACTATTAATAGAAAATCTTCCAAATAACATTAAAAATATTTCATACGGCACATCCCTACTCAGCAATATTTCTGGTGAACTATTGGCGCTTAATCCAAGGGTTAAACTACGCTATAAAGACGGCGAATATAATTCTCCAGAGATTCAAACTCAACTCATTGGAAAATATAACTTTTACAACTTTTTATGCGCAATAAGTATTGGAGTATATTTCAAAATAAGCCACGAAAATATTAGAATAGCAATAGAACAATACATTTCAAAAAATAACCGCTCTCAAGTAGAAATAACGGCAAATAATACAATAATAATTGATTGCTATAATGCAAATCCGAGCAGTATGCAATCAGCATTAGAGAGTTTTCTTATGATAGAAGCAGATAATAAAATAGCTATTATTGGAGACATGCTTGAATTAGGCGCAGATACAAAAGAGGAGCATGATAAAATAATTAAGTACTGCAAGGAAAACGAAATTAGCTACTTAGTTGTTGGTGAATATTTTTCGAAGTCTGAAGCAAATCCAAAGATACGATTTGCATCAACAACCGAATTACTAGACTATTTCAACATTACGCCACTGAAAAACAACTTAATTCTATTAAAAGGATCAAGAGGAATTGCCTTAGAAAAATTACTTCCTGCGCTGTAATATTTTTCTTTCAAATACTTAGGATCCGTATTGCATCAGGAATGCTTTTAAGAAAGGGTCAAGATTCCCATCCATAACAGCTTCAACATCGGAGGTTTCAATTCCAGTTCGTACATCCTTCACTAACTTATAGGGCTGCATGACATAATTCCGAATCTGAGACCCCCACTCTATTTTCTTTTTCCCAGCTTCAATTTCATTTCGTTTTTCGAGTCGTTCACGCAGTACCAATTCATATAGTTGCGAACGAAGAAGCTGCAGGGCCTTTTCTTTATTTGCCAATTGAGAGCGAGATTCAGAATTTTCGATGATAATTCCAGAAGGAGCGTGACGTAAACGTACAGCTGTTTCAACTTTATTTACATTTTGCCCTCCTGCTCCACCTGATCTAAACGTTTCAAAACTAACATCTGCAGGATTCACATAAATATCGATATTATCATCAACGAGTGGATAAACGTACACTGAAACAAAAGAAGTATGCCTTTTCGCATTTGAATCGAATGGTGAAATTCGAACAAGTCGGTGAACACCATTTTCTCCTTTCAGATACCCAAAAGCAAACTCACCTTCAAACTCAATGGTAACTGTTTTCACACCCGCCACATCACCTTCCTGAAAATTTAGTTCTGTCAGTTTATGCCCTTTCTTTTGTCCCCACATCATATACATGCGCATGAGCATAGACGCCCAATCACAGCTTTCCGTACCTCCAGCACCCGCAGTAATTTGCACAACAGCACTCAAAGCGTCTTCTTCGCCAGAAAGCATGTTTTTTAATTCTAATTCTTCAACACCTGCTTGAATTTCATTAAAATTGGAATCCACTTCTTTTTGATCGGCGGCGCCTTCTTTTACAAATTCCATCAATACTGCAAGATCTTGGGTAGCACTATTCAGTCGATCAAAACTATCTACCCAATATTTCAATCCACGGATAATCTTCATTTGTTTTTCAGCCTTTTGAGGATCATCCCAAAAATTAGGATCCTGAGAACGAAGTTCCTCCTCTCGTAATTGCTGTCTTTTATCACTAATTTTCAAGTATACTGAGATTTCCTCCACCCGTTTGATTAGTTCCTTATGTTGTTCATTCGTCATAGCGCAAAATTAATTAATCTTTGACAACAAAAGAGATATAAAATTTCTAAGCTTAATAATAGAAATTATTTACCTTTGAAAAAAAATAAGAAACATGAGTATACCAGCAGAATTAAAATATACCAAAGACCATGAATGGGTTAGAATGGACGGTGACATTGCCATCGTAGGAATTACAGCGTTTGCACAAGGAGAATTAGGCGATATTGTCTATGTAGAAATAGAAACTGTTGGTGAATCTTTAGATCGAGAAGAGGTTTTTGGATCAATTGAAGCTGTAAAGACAGTATCTGATTTATTCATGCCTTTGAGCGGTGAAATTTTAGAACTCAATGAAGCTTTAGAAGGTAATCCAGAATTAGTTAACAGCGACCCATATGGAGAAGGCTGGATGGTTAAAATAAAAGTTTCCAATCCCAGTGAACTAAATGAATTATTGGGAGCAGAAGATTATACCGGATTGGTTCATTAAAACCATTGAAACATATTATCAACAAAAAAGGCGCTTATTGAGCGCCTTTTTTGTTTCCTTAAAATTAGTTCGCTTAAATATCGATTTTAGCATATTTAGCATTTTTCTCAATAAAATCTCTTCTTGGCGGAACATCATCCCCCATCAACATGGAGAATATCTGATCACATTCTGCAGCATTATCTATTGTTACTTGACGTAAGGTTCGTGTTTCAGGATTCATTGTAGTATCCCAAAGTTGTTCAGCGTTCATTTCACCAAGACCCTTGTAACGTTGCACACCAACAGATGATTCATTTCCTCCGCCTTTAAGATCATTAATTAAACGATCACGCTGATCTTCGTTCCACGCATATTCAGATTTTGTTCCTTTTTTTACTTGATATAAAGGAGGTGTAGCGATATAAATATAACCATGCTCAATAAGTTCCTTCATAAACCTAAAGAAGAACGTTAGAATAAGCGTTTCGATATGGGAACCGTCGACATCAGCATCACACATGATGATTATTTTGTGGTATCTCAGTTTTTCCATATTAAGAGCTTTGGAATCTTCTTCAGTCCCTATACGAACACCCAGTGCAGTATACATATTCTTGATTTCTTCGTTCTCAAAAATTTTGTAGTGCATTGCTTTCTCCACATTCAAAATCTTTCCTCTAAGAGGCATGATTGCCTGAAAATGGCGATCTCTACCTTGCTTAGCAGTTCCACCTGCGGAGTCACCTTCGACAAAATAAATTTCACAGAGCGCAGGATCTTTTTCGGAACAATCGGCTAATTTACCTGGTAAACCAGATCCAGTAAGTACACTTTTACGCTGTACCATTTCGCGTGCCTTTCTAGCCGCATGACGTGCACGAGCAGCGAGAATTACTTTTTCAACAATCAATCGAGCTTCTGCAGGATGTTCTTCCAAATAAGCCGAAAGCATTTCGGAAACGGACTGGCTCACTGGCGCGGTAACTTCTCTATTGCCTAACTTAGTCTTGGTTTGACCTTCAAACTGAGGTTCTTGAACCTTTACAGACAAAACAGCGGTTAATCCTTCGCGGAAATCATCACCATCAATTTCAATTTTTTCTTTTGCCAGAATACCCGAATCCGTGGCATACTTTTTCAAGGTATTCGTTAATCCTCTGCGAAAACCAGATAAGTGCGTACCACCCTCGTGGGTATTAATATTATTCACATATGCCTGAATATTTTCACTGTATGAGGTATTGTAAGTAAGTGCAACTTCTACAGGAATGCCCTCACGTTCGCCCTCAAAGTAAATGACATCTGAAATTAACGCTTCCCGGTTGCGATCAAGGTATTGGGCAAATTCACGCAGACCACCTTCCGAATGAAAGGTTACAACAGTATGTTTACCATTTTCATCAGCTTGTCTTTTATCGGTTAGCGTAAGGGTTATCCCTTTGTTCAAAAAGGCTAATTCCCGCATCCTAGCGGCCAGGGTATCGAAATTATATTCGGAATAATCGAAAATTGTTTTATCAGGAGTAAACGTTACCTCTGTTCCGTTTTCGGTTGACTCACCAACTACCTTAACATCATACAAAGGTTTTCCGATATTATATTCTTGCTGAAATATTTTTCCTTCTCGTCTTACTTTTACAGAAAGGTGTTCCGAAAGAGCATTAACACAAGATACACCCACACCGTGAAGTCCCCCAGATACTTTGTAGGTATCCTTATCAAATTTTCCACCAGCGTGAAGCACTGTCATAACAACCTCAAGAGCAGATTTCTTTTCTTTCGTGTGCATAGCGGTTGGAATACCACGACCATTATCGATTACGGTAATTGAGTTATCTTCATTAATATAGACAATGATGCTATTACAATAGCCAGCTAATGCCTCATCGATTGAATTATCTACAACCTCATAAACAAGATGGTGTAAGCCTTTCATTCCGACATCGCCAATATACATTGCGGGTCTTTTTCTTACCGCCTCTAAACCTTCTAAAACCTGAATATTATCTGCTGAATAATTATCCCTTCCTTCTTCTGTCATTGTTATTTTATTTCGTTAAACGTTAAATTTAATTATATAACAAAAATACAAAAAATGGAACTATTATAAACGCACAAAAAGCACATGAAACCTTAACTTATCAACAAAATATGAACGGATTTTATCCTTTAATCCAATCGACAATAGAAGCGTCCATTGGGGAGGTTTGAGGAGAAATAACCTTAACTAAAAATCCTTCTTCATCCAATAGATATTTTTGAAAATTCCATTGAACTTGGTTGTCTTCTAAACCGTTTTTAGCTTTTTGGGTTAAAAACTGATATATGGGATGCATATCCTTTCCTTTGACAGAAATTTTTGACATCATCGGAAAAGACACACCGTAATTTTTTTGACAAAAAGCAGCTATATTTTCATTTGAACCAGGTTCTTGTCCCATGAAATTGTTTGCAGGAAATCCAACAATAACAAAATTTTGATCTTTAAACTCATTGTACAAACGCTCTAACTCGTGATATTGGGGGGTTAGACCACATTTAGAGGCCGTATTTACGACCAACACTTTTTTTCCTTTTAGTTGTGCTAAATCATACGATTTACCATTAATATCTTCGCAAACAAATGAATGAATTGATAATTTAGGATCGTAAGAAAGGTTGGAATTAGAAGTCATGGTGCACGATAGATTCAATAATAAAACAATAAATAAAATTTTCATAACAGTATTTTTATGATAAACAACTTAAGAAATAAATAGTTCGAAGGTAACAAAGTAAACCTTTTTCGTTTTAATACGAATAATAAATAATGAAAAAAGCATTTCTATCTATATTTATTTTGTGCGTTCAGTTAAATTGCATTTGCCAGCTAACGCTTTCAGGCACATGGCAAGGCCTACTCACCGGAGAAAATCAAGGGTGGAATCAATCAGAGCCAATCTATTTTAACATCACCTGCATTGGAACTTCTATTAATGGAGAAAGTCGAGAAGAAAAATATAAAACGGCGAGTTTTTGCTCAAAAATAATCTATGGAAAACTAAGTGATGGAAAATCGATAAAAACAATTGAATTTAGCCAAACAAGTACTTTAAGTAAATGGAGTGATGGCAACCCATCTTGCTTGCTTTCTTTTTCTTTAAAATACAATGATACAACGGGATATTATGAAGGGAGCTATTCAAGCACAACCTGTCCAACACAAAAAGGGTATATCAAGCTGTATAAATCAACAACGGAAGTAAATCAAAGTCCTAAGCCCTTGGTGCCACACACATGGGTAGACCGTTTTCGTTCTGATTTAATATTGGGTTTATCAGCCCCTGATGAGCGAAAAAAAGAATTAAAAAACTTTAAATTTGAGTCTATATATTTTGACTATAATTCGGACATAATTCCAGTAAAATTCAATACATATTTAAATAGCATGGCCCGAATAATAATAGGTCATTCTGACTTAAGAATAAAGATTATTGGCAATACTGATTCGGACGGATCAGATAAATTTAACGAAAATTTATCATTAAGAAGAGCAGAATCGCTAACAAACTATTTAGAAAATCAAGGAATAAAAAGAGACCGAATCATCATTGAATACAATGGCGAAAAGTTACCAATTGAAACGAATAACACACATGAGGGAAGGCAAAAAAACAGACGGGTAGACTTTAAATTCATCTAATTCCTACCCTAGATCCGCTATTTTTTTGGTCAAAATATCAATTGTAGACAGCGCGTCTTGCTCTTTCTTTTTTTCACTTTCAACTACAGAACTAGGAGCGCTTGACACAAATTTTTCATTTGACAATTTTCCTTGAACGCTCTTAAGAAAGCCCTTGATATATTCTAATTCAGCAAGAATTTTATCTTTTTCAGCGGCCGTATCCATTTCCTCTCCAAAAGGAATAAAAAACTCTTTTCCTTCCAAAACAAAAGAAAAAGCACCTTTCATAGATTCATTAATGTATTCCAAGGTTGATAAATTCCCAAGTTTTACAATTACCGAGTGAAAATTTAATTGACTATTTACTTGTCCTTTGACAAAAAGAGACAGTTTTACCTTATTGGCAATGTTTTGTTGTTTCCGAATATTTCTAATATTTGAAACCACCTCTTCACACTGATTGAAATTAAGTAATAATGCATCATCAATCTTACCAGCCTTGGGCCAAGAAGCTACAATAATATCATTTCCTTTCTTGTCATTTCCAATTAGATGCCATAATTCTTCCGTAATAAAAGGAGCGAATGGGTGCACCAATATTAAAAGTTTCTCAAAAAATGAAATGGTAATTTCCTTTGATAATCTATCAATAGGTTGTTCATATCCCGGTTTTATGATCTCCAAATACCAAGAACAGAAATCGTCCCAAATCAACTTATAGGTAAGCATCAGCGCATCAGAGATTCTAAACTTATCAAAGGCATCATTAATTTCTAATAAGGTTTTATTTAATTTACTTTCGAACCAATTGATCGCCAACTTAGCCGAATGTGGTTGTTCAAAATCAACCACTTCCAAAGCAGACACTAGGCGATAAACATTCCACAATTTATTGGCAAAATTTCTACCTTGTTCACATTGTGATGTATCAAAAGGCAAATCATTTCCTGCGGGAGATGAAATCAGCACACCAACTCGAACACCATCTGCTCCATACTGTTCAATTAAGGCAATCGGATCAGGCGAATTACCCAATGATTTTGACATTTTTCGTCCTAATTTATCACGAACAATTCCAGTATAATAAACATTTTTAAACGGCAAATCTCCTTTATATTCATAGCCTGCTATCACCATCCTTGCCACCCAAAAAAACATAATGTCAGGGCCAGTAACGAGATCATTAGTTGGATAATAATAATTTATTTCCGGGTTATTAGGCTGTGTTAATCCATTAAAAACTGAAATTGGCCATAACCAACTTGAAAACCAAGTATCAAGGACATCTTCATCTTGCTTAAGCGCTTCCGCTTTATAAACGACACCCGTTTTTTCTTGCGCTATACTAGCCGCTTTTTCGGCGGTAAGTGCTACAACGAAATCATTTACCCCCTCTCCGTAATACCATGCAGGAATTCGATGTCCCCACCATAATTGCCTAGAAATACACCAATCCTTAACATTTTCCATCCAATGACGGTAAGTATTTTTAAATTTTTCTGGATAAAATTGAACTGAATTATTCATTACATTTTCCAATGCTGGCTTTGCTAAATCTTTCATTTCAACGAACCATTGCATGGAGAGTTTTGGTTCAATAACAGCATTTGTACGTTCAGAGAAACCAACTTTATTGATATGATCTTCGGTTTTTGATAAAAAACCCGTTTCATGCAATTCTTTTTCGATTAATTTTCTAGCCTCAAATCGATCAAGGCCTTGATAATGCAATCCATATTCATTCAATGTCCCATTTTCGTTAAAGAGATCAATTGAAGCTAGGTTAAACTTCCGGCCAATTTCATAATCGTTAATATCATGTGCTGGTGTAATTTTAAGACATCCAGTCCCGAATTCCATATCAACGTAGTCATCTGTCAAAATAGGAACGATACGATTTGCAATCGGAACGATTACGCTTTTTCCATGCAAGTGAATAAACCGCTTATCCAGCGGGTTAACACAAATTGCAGTATCACCAAGAATTGTTTCAGGCCTTGTCGTTGCAATAGTTATCCATTCATCATCTAGTCCATCTATTTTGTAGCGAACATAGTAAAGACGCGAATTCACTTCTTTATAGATCACCTCTTCATCCGAAACCGCTGTTAGGGCTTCTGGATCCCAATTCACCATTCGCACACCCCGATAAATTTTACCTTTATTAAAAAGGTCTATAAAAACATTTACAACCGATTCAGAATATTCTTTATCCATCGTAAAATGCGTTCTTTCCCAATCGCAAGAAGCGCCAAGCTTTTTTAATTGTTCTAGAATAATACCGCCGTGCTTATCTTTCCATTTAAATGCATGACCTAAAAACTCATCACGTGTTAAATCGGATTTTTGAATCCCCTCAGCCTTTAATTTTTGAACTATTTTTGCTTCAGTAGCAATTGATGCGTGATCCGTTCCAGGCACCCAACAGGCGTTTTTCCCTAGCATTCTAGCCCTTCTAATCAAGACATCTTGAATGGTGCTATTGAGCATGTGACCCATGTGCAAGACACCGGTAATGTTTGGAGGAGGAATTACAATTGTATAGGGTTCCCTGTTATCGGGCACAGAATGAAAATACCCTTTTTCCATCCAATGGGCGTACCATTTCTCTTCTATTTTGCCTGGCTCAAATATTTTAGGCGTTTCCATCACTTAATTTTGGCTCAAAGATAGAAA
>JBILCD010000199.1:0-4591 GCA_044353285.1 Crocinitomicaceae bacterium
GTGCATGCTTTTCCAACACGAAGACTACTAATATTTCAGCGTGAATCAAACCAATTGGTTCAGGTTAATGGTTTTAATGGTTATTTGATTGAACGAAGAAAATCAAACACTGAGTATGATGACATAGTAATTCGTTTTTTCGAACGTTTTGATAAGCAAAAATATTTTTATCATTGTTTATTTTCGTGGGATCAAGGCAAGTACAATTATGTGAAATGTGAGGAGATAAATGACCAAAAAGTAAAAATTGAAAAAGTGGATTCCGTTTCTAAAGTAGTGCTAGGTTATTTAAGCGATAAGAAGTTAATTTTTTAGTAGATTATTAAAATCTTTCATTGATTCAAAACTTTTCGAAAGCGCCTAATCCAAAAAGCGCGAAATCGTATTTTGCGGGATCTATGGAATCGAAATTTCTTAGTATTTCTATTAATTCTTCATTGGTAGCCCAATCGTTTTGTTTTCGTTTTAGCATTCCTAATTTTCTTGCGATGTTTCCCGTGTGGACATCTAGTGGAATATAAAGTTCGGAGGGGGGCATTCCTTTCCAAATTCCAAAATCGACACCTTTTTTCGAATCACGGATCATCCAACGTAAGTACATAATTAGTCGTTTACAGGCAGATTGGGTATGTGGATTCGATACGTGTTTGTCTGATCGCGAAAGATGCTCTATTGAAAGAAATTCCGCTCGAAATTGATTTATTGCGGTTTTTAGATTCTTATTTTGGTCACCTCCACAAAATGCACGTTCTAAATTACTCGATTTATAAATATGGTGCAGCGAACGAAAAAAGAAATCTAAATCATCGGTATTAAATGTCCTATGCACAAAATGAAAGGGCTTTTTTTTTGTATATTCCATGATAAAGTCATGGGGTGAATTTCCCATTATGTCCATTAGTTTATGCCCACTATTAATGATGCTTTTTCGATTTCCCCAGGCGATTGTAGCCATTAAAAACCCTATGATTTCAATGTCTTCCTTTCGTGAAAATTTATGCGGAAGTTGAATCGGATCGTGTTCCAAAAATGAAGGATTCTCATATTGCTCTGCTTTAAAATCAAGAAATTCCTTTAGTTCATTTAATTCCATGCGGTAAAAATAGAACAATGTGAATGAGCGGATCTCATAAACCGAGGAAATTTTTTACTTCGTTAGACTTGGATATTTTTCAGGAATCTCTAAGTTATCCTTGAAACTTGTTCCACACACGATATTACTAATTTTTAGTATCGATTTAATATGTAAATCTAGCACTGCGGTGTAATTATTTTTCCGGTATCCTCCGAACAAAGCCAATGTGACCGGTAAGGGCTTTCCAATTTCATTAGAGATTTCGTTCACCCAGTTTGCAAACATTTCTGCACATTTCACCCAGTGATAGGTATCACAATTCCATCCTAGATCGTCATCCATGTGGCTGTCAGCACCATGTGCAAATACGACATAATGTATTTTTCCTAATTTAATTTGATTGCCTATCAAGTCTAATTTTCTTGCGAAGTCAGCTGTGTATTCTTCGTTATTTCCAAATGGATTTACATTGCATCCTTGGGGAATCGCTTTATTTAACAAGGGATTAAATTCTCTCGTATCTTCTATACTGTTTCCATAATGCCCATCTAAATCGAAATAAGCACCAGAGAGACCGAATTCCTCATATATTTTAATCGCAGAAATAACTTGCCCTGAAAATGTGCAAAATCCAGATCCGCTATTTGGTCTTGCGTGGTGCATTCCTGATATAGGTGCAAACGTTACACTTTCAGGATGTAAGATCGCATGTCGTTTTGCATGATATAAAGATGCATTTGTGTAGCCAAGACTATTTACCAAATTTTTTGACCATGGTAGGTCGTTGGACTTGTAATTCCCCGTTTTATTAAATACATTTTCAACATATTGTTTTGAATGTGCAAGAAAAAAACTCTCTTTCTCAAAAGGTTTAAAATCGCTTTTTTTATCGAGCATTTCAGAAAAGCCTAAGGTGTCAATACGCTCCATTAACAATTTTGGTTTTAGGGGCGATTTTGAGAAAGACAAGTCCTTAATTTTATTTATGCATACTTGTTTAGGTGTGTAATAGGTGTAAATTTTTTTGTTTCTTATCATAGTTGAATTTTAAGTTATCGTTTATAATTATTCGCTTTTGCTACCATATATTTTCTTGATTGAATGTTATGCAGTTGCTTCTTATGCACTCTTTTAGTTTCGTAGTCATTGTTTTTTTGTTTGTCATATGGATAAATTGGTTTCTATCCTAAGACGGAAGATTTGAATGTTGACTCCGGCATTGCAACCTTGCAAGGAATATATTTAGGAGTATTAGGGAGCTAATTTTGTATCAACTTTAAAACTTAAAAGCTATGAAAAACAAAAAAACAATTTATCACTTTATCATTGATAAGAGTGGTTCTATGCACGGGAGTGAAACGCAAACAATTGCAGGTTTCAACACGAATTTAAAAACGGTTCAAGATCTTGAAATTGAATTTAAGGAACAGGAATACGCGGTTTATTTAACTTTTTTTAATGATCAGGTATCTCCGATTATTCAAAATTCAAAAGCATCATCCGTTAACTCTTTGACCCCAATCTCATACATTCCAAGCGGTAGTACTGCTTTGTTGGATGCAATAGGGAAATCTATTTACGATATAAAATCTATTTACGGACCAGAAATCGAGCAGGATTTAGCATCTGTTGTATTAATAATCATTACTGATGGCCATGAAAATGCTTCGCGCTTCTATACTTATCATGATATTGCGCGCATGATTAAAGAATTAGATGCGACAGAAAGGTGGACCTTTAGTTTTCTAGGCGCTGACTTAGACGCGATTCATACCTCAAAAATGCTAAACATTAGAAATGAAAACGTGATGTCATTTAGTAAAGAAAATTATGCTGGAATGATGAACAATGTTAGTGATTCTATGAGAGAATATTCTAAAACCAAGGCAGAAGGAACTACAAAAAAAGATATTTTTGATATCTTTAAAAATAAAGACATAAGAAATAAGGAGTCTTAAGGGGTTTCTATCTTTTAAAATTAGTATGGATAAGTTGCTACTTATCCATGCTTTTTTTTGAATTTTTTTAAGTAATTTCAACTAATCATTTTTTAATCCCAATTTTTCTAGAAAAAGCATGTTTGATTCCAAGGTTCATTTAATTCGCTCAGACGAATTCAAAGAGGAAGATTTCTCTCAAGTAGTTAATTTATTAAAGCAATTTAATGGTCCGATTGAATTTATTTCAGCGGAAACAAAATATTTGCAATCTGCTCCTCCAGTACTTTCATGGATGACAAAATTGGAGTTTGAAAAGAAAAACCCCCCACAATTTTCTGAAAACCGAGATCAAATTAGTCCAATTTATTCTATGTTTGAATCATCACCTAAGAAAAGCATTGTCTTTCCTGTCGAGGTGCCATCACTTTCATGGGATACGTTTTTTGCTGCTTGCATTGATTATCGTATGAAGCATCAGATTCCGGAAAAAGATCTTGTCATACTATTAACAGATTTTTCCAATGATAAAAATTGGTTTGCTGGAATTGATTCAACGATGAAAAATTACTTCATACAAACATCAAATTGGCATCACTTTCTTGGAAATTCTATTGATTCGCGTTTTCCTATTGCCTATGAAATTGTAGTTTGGTTGCTGCGCAGTCAAATGTTTCAAAACAGACAAGAAATTATGGATTGTGTTCATAAAGGTTCTACTGGTTGCATGATGGATTTCTGCGAAAACAAAAAAGATATTGTTTTAAAGATGCGAACTGCAGATATCTGTAACGATTGCTTGAAGGTAATTCAAAATAGAGAGGTTGATAGACCTTTCGCGAGGCAAGTTCTTGATTCAATGGATGGCATTCGTCAACACATGATGTTCAGGGAGCGCTCAGAGTTCTTAAATAGTCCAAGTAAAATGGAAATCAGAGGATTTATGAAGCATATTTTTTTGAAAGATTTAGGGGATTTAGAAATTCATTTAAATCCAAAAGAAAAAACAATCTACTTATTTTTCCTAAATCATCCTGAAGGAGTAAGAATTGTTGATTTAATAGACCATAAGACTGAAATATCCCACTTTTATGAAACTTTCACAAATAGCTTTGAAAGTGCTCAAATTGCTCAGGCGATAAATTTATTATTAGACCCAACCGAAGGCAACATCAATCAAGTTCTTTCAAGAATACGTGCTAAATTTAGATCAGCAGTGGGAAGTAGATTAGCTAATTTTTATACGATTGAAGGAAATCCAGGTGATCCGTTTAAGATCCACCTTAATCGAGAATTAGTGACCATAGAGAAAATTAGTCATCATTAAATTTTAACTTTGTTGAGCTCGCTTCCTACTATTACAATGAAAAAAAATCTTTTAGTTTTATTCCTTTTAAGTTCCCTACCGTTTTTTTCTCAAACGAAGAAAGATAAAATAGCCCATCACATCATCGCTTTACATCAAAAAAAATTCGATTTCATGATTTCGAAGCAGTTTGATTCACTGTCATTGATATTAGATGCTGACCTTAAGTACATTCATTCGAACGGTTGGGTGGAATCAAAAGAAGACTTACTT
>JBILCD010000046.1:0-13260 GCA_044353285.1 Crocinitomicaceae bacterium
TGTTTCGGATATCTTAGAATCAAATGGTTCGTCTTCTATGGCGACTGTTTGTGCAGGTACCTTAGCATTAATGGATGGTGGAATCCAAATCAAAGCACCAGTTTCTGGTATTGCAATGGGTTTAATAACGGATGAAGGTAAATTTGCTATTCTTTCTGACATTTTAGGTGATGAAGATCATTTAGGTGATATGGATTTCAAAGTGACGGGTACTGCGAAAGGCATCACCGCTTGTCAGATGGATATCAAAGTAGATGGCCTTCCTTACGAAGTGCTTATTCAAGCATTAGAGCAAGCAAAAGCTGGTCGTCTTCATATACTTGAAAAAATTATTGAAACAATGCCAGCGCCTAGAGCAGAATTGAAACCGCAAACTCCGCGAGTTGAAATGTTTATTGTTCCTAATGATATGATTGGTGCTATTATCGGACCTGGAGGAAAAATCATTCAAGGTCTTCAAAAAGAAACGAAAACTACTATTACTATCGAAGAATTACCTTCAACGGAAGGACGCGTTCAAATTCTTTCTAACAATGCGGAAGATATGAACGAAGCGGTTAGAAGAATTAAATCTATTGCTTTTCCTCCGCTTGTTGAAGATGGAGCAACTTACCATGGTAAAATCAAATCTGTAAAGGATTTCGGTTGTTTCGTTGAAATACTTCCTGGTACAGATGGATTGATCCATATTTCTGAATTCTCTTGGGAGAAGGTAGCGAAAATGGAAGATGTTTGTAAAGAAGGTGATATGATTGATTTCAAAGTTATTGGTAAAGATCCAAAAACTAAGAAGTGGAAATTGTCTCGGAAGGTATTATTACCAAGACCTGAAAGAGAAACCGAAACTGAAGCATCAAATTCTTAAAATAGAAAAAGAATAGAATATTAAAAGGCGATTAAATTCGCCTTTTTTTTTGCCTTTTTTATCCTCATTTTGATTTCTTAGCTTACCTTTGACTTCTAAAAATTCAAAATGAAAAAAATCTACCTTGTTCTCAGTTTAATAGTTGCTCATGTGTCTATGGCTCAACCGCTTCTTTACGATGGTTTTAATTATACACCCAGCGCTACCAATGGAATAAATGTCCAAAGTAGTGGGGCTTGGGCAAATGTCAATACGGGAGACTCCATTTTGGTGACAGCTAATTCACTATCTTATGCTGGTTTGGCTGCTTCGATAGGCAATAAAGTAGCCTTCGATGGCGCAGGTGTTGATAATTATAGGTTTTTTAACCCGCAAACAACAGGAACGGTCTATGCCTCTTGTATTTTAAATGTAAGTTCATTGGGTGCTATGAATGCAACCGGAACGTATGTGTTGAATTTCATTGAGCCGGCTTCTGTTTCTGCTTATGGGGGATGCGTTTGGTTGAAAGCAAGTGCCACAGCTGGGAAGTATTTAATTGGTATTTCAAATAGAAGTTCAGCCTCTCCTATTACATATACTACTGTAGATATGAATTTGAATGAAAGCTACTTCATTGTTTTTTCATATGAAATCATAGCAGGTTTAGCAAACGATGTTACAAGAATGTGGATAAATACCACTCAATTTGGTGGAACAGCACCTATTTCTACACTCACCGCTACAGGCGGAACGGATTTAGGCGTAGCAGGAATCGGAAGGATTTTATTGCGTCAACCCTCTGTTGCACTTTCAGCGCCATTTGTTGAATTCGATGAAATACGAGTGGGTGCCAACTGGGCAGATGTAACGCCTTGTGCAAGCCCAAGCTCCTATTACCTAGATTTAGATGGCGACACTTTTGGGGATCCAAATTCAGTGGTTCAATCGTGTATGTCAATGCCTGGATTGGTTACCAATAATTTAGATTGTAACGACAATAACACTGCCATTAATCCGAATACTATCTGGTATGCCGATACGGATGGAGATGGTTTTGGTAATTTGTCTGTAACCCAAACGGGCTGTGTTCAACCTACCGGATTCGTTTCCAATAGCACGGATTGTAATGACAATAACGCGGCGCTTAACGCAGTGACAACTTGGTATCAAGACTCCGATGGAGATGGCTACGGTAATCTTGCAGTAACCTCACAAAATTGTGGTCAACCGGTCGGATATGTTGCTAACAGCACCGATTGTAATGATGCTTCTGCCGCAGTGAATCCTGGGGCTGTTGAAGTTTACAACGGAATCGACGACAATTGCAACAATACAATAGATGAAGGGTTTACACCAATAAATTACTACCTCGACAACGATGGAGATGGGGTTGGAGGCGCTACCTTTGTGCTCAATGTTACCTCTCCTGGTCCTAATTATACTTTAATAACTGGAGATTGTAATGATAATAATCCAAACATTTTCCCTGGAAATACAGAAATTTGCGACAACTTAGACAACGATTGCGATCTTCTAATTGATGAAGGCTTGACCTTTGTTTCATACTATCAAGATTTAGATGGTGATAGCTACGGAAATGCATCAGTGATGCTATCATCATGTACGCCACCTCTTGGATATGTATTGAACAGTACCGATTGCCAAGACAATGCGGCAACTATCAATCCAGCGGCTTTTGATATTCCTGGTAATGGAATTGATGAAGATTGTAGTGGTCTTGATGCGCCTATTGTTCCATTAGTCCTTGGTTTATATGAATTTACAGGAGCTTCTGCTTGCCCAGTAACTAGTAATTTAGTTACTTCGCAACCGGTTAATGCCTTGTTTTCACCGTTTTCTAATTTAGGAGCTATTTGCTCGCCTACAGGGAATGTATTTAGTGCATCAGCGTGGAATCTATCTAATGCAATTGATTTAAATCAATATAACGAATTTTCTGTTGTAGCTGATTCTTGTTTTGGATTGAATCTTTCTTCCTTTGCTTTTAATCACCGTACAAGTAGTACTGGTGGAAGCCCTACTTGGATACTGCGTTCAAGTTTGGATAATTTCACAACAAATATTGGCTCAGGTTTATCGGGAAATAATGGTAATGTCGTGTTGGATGATACCGTTTTATTATCGCCTGCATTTTTAAATATTTATCAAGTTACTTTCCGTCTTTATTTGACAAATATTGGAGCGGTAGGTTCAACATGGCGAGTGGATAATGTAAGTGTATATGGTAATGTTGTGGCAACGGCTCCTCAACTTTATTATGCAGATATGGATGGAGATGGATTCGGAAATGCAAACAATACATTGTTATCTTGTACATTACCTTTAGGTTACACCTCTAATAATACAGATTGTAATGATAATGATTCGTTAATCAATCCTTTAACGACCTGGTTTGTAGATGCAGATTTAGATGGATTTGGGAATCCAAATAACTTTGTAACAAGTTGTATTCAACCTCCAGGAACATCCATTAATGGATTGGATTGCGACGATACAAATGCTCAATTGAATTTGGTTGTTGGGTACTATGTAGATGCTGACGGAGACGGTTTTGGTGATGATGCTACAGGAGTGGTGACATGCGCTCAACCAGCAAACACGGTAACCATTGGTGGTGACTGTGATGATGCTGATTCTACTGTTTATCCAGGTGCAATTGAACTTTGTGATGGCTTAGATAACAACTGTAATAATAATATCGATGAAGGATTGCCAACAACAACATACTATGAGGATATAGACGGTGATACTTATGGATCTTCTGTGGTAATAACCACTTGTGAAACTTTGGGCAATGGCTTCGTTTTAATTACAGGAGATTGTGACGATAACAATCCAAATGCTTATCCAGGAGCCATGGATGTTCTTGATAATGGCATCGATGAAAATTGTGATGGTGTAGATAATTATTTAGCCATAGATGAGCAATATTTGGAGTCTGTGGTCTTAATGCCTAATCCAGCTCAATCGGTTGTTCAAATCATTCCTCCAACTAATTTTAATGGCTTGGTAGAAGTAATGGATCTAAAAGGAACGGTAGTGTATCGATCGATTTTTGCGACAGATGTAATTAATCTTTCGGTAGAATCTTGGTCAAGAGGTCTTTATCTAGTTCGTTTGAGCGCTGTTAATTACGCACAAGTACTGAAGTTGGTAGTCGAGTAAATAGTGAACTTAGGTGCTTGTTAAATAGACTGACCTTTGGCATAAATTTAACAAACAAGAATGACTCAAGTACAAACAGCTATACGAACGACTTATTTTAGCATTGCAGGAAATACGATCTTAGCAATTTTAAAAGGCCTAGCTGGATATTTCGGTAATTCTTATGCGCTCATTGCTGACGCTATTGAATCAACCACAGATATTTTTTCTTCATTCTTGGTATTATTCGGAATTAAATATTCAAGTAGACCGCCCGACAAAAACCATCCTTATGGCCACGGGAGAGCCGAACCATTAATTACATTTTTAGTAGTTGGATTCCTTATTACATCTGCAGTAATCATCATATATGAGAGTATCAATAATATTGCTACTCCGCATGGATTACCAAAAGTATGGACATTGTTTGTCCTTATTCCTTTAATTCTTTGGAAAGAAATATCTTATCGTTTGGTAATGAAAAAAGCGAAAGAGACAAATAGCTCTTCATTAAAAGCAGATGCGTGGCATCATAGAAGCGATGCGATTACTTCGATTACGGCATTAATTGGGATTTCCATTGCATTATATTTTGGAAAGGGTTTCGAAACGGCAGATGATTGGGCGGCATTATTTGCATCATTTTTTATACTCTACAATTGCTACAAAATTTTTAGGCCGGCACTTGGAGAAATTATGGACGAGCATCTTTATGACGACATGGTTGAAGAAATTAGAAAAGTATCGTTAACAGTAGAAGGAATAGTTGACACCGAAAAATGTTATATCAGAAAAGTTGGAATGAAATATCATGTTGATCTACATGCAGCAGTGGATGCTACCATTTCGGTTAAAAAAGGGCACGATATCGCACATAAACTCGTAGATGTTCTGAAAGATAATATCCCGCAATTAGGTCATGTTTTAATTCATATCGAACCAAATGATTAGAAAAGTAGAGCATATAATGGATTCCGAAGGGAACAAGTTAGAACTATGGGAACCAATCGATAGCGTTTTTACCAATATGGATGCAAAGACCACTAAATAGGGTTGATTTAGAGCGCATCCAATGATACTTGAATCCTGATATTAAAGTATATTGCTTCTTGTTGTATGCCTAGTTTATTCTAAGAGATAAGCCACAGATAAACCAATAAAATAAGTAAATTTGTTCTTGTAAAACATTTGTTTAACTGTTTTTAATTCTTCAAAATGATCAAAAGCCTCGTATTTTTAACCTTCATCCTGTCTGCTTTAACTACCAACGCCCAAAATACGTGGCAGCAAGAAGTCAATTATAAGATAAATATTAGTTTAAATGATGTTGATCATAGCTTATCAGCTATTGAAAAGATTGAATACATAAACAATTCGCCCGATGAATTAACGAAGATTTACATACATCTTTGGCCAAATGCGTATCGCGATTCTAAATCTGCCCTTGCAAAACAATTATATGAATCTGGCAAAAAAGAATTGCATTATGGTGAGCTGAAAAATAGAGGTGGAATTGATTCCTTGGATTTTTATGTAGATGGTGAACAAGTAACGTGGAACTATGATAGCGAACATCCAGATATCTGCTACTTGATTCTGAATAAGTCGCTTCTACCATCTGCTAGGATAACGATTTCTACGCCTTTTAAAGTTAAGATTCCGTCTGGTTCGATTTCTAGACTTGGTCACATTGATCAATCGTATCAAATCACCCAATGGTATCCCAAACCTGCTGTTTATGATGCTAATGGTTGGAATTATATGCCGTATTTAAATCAGGGAGAGTTTTATTCGGAATACGGTTCTTTTGAAGTGAGTATTACCCTTCCAGCTAATTATGTAGTAGGTGCTACCGGTGATTTACAAACACAATCTGAAAAGGATTTTCTTGACTCTTTGGCCATACAATCATCCAAAGATATTCCTCTTATGCTCCAAAAAAAACAAAGTTTCGGCAGTAATACGGCATTTCCTCCTTCAAGTGTTGAGAAAAAAACCATCACCTTTCGCCAGGATAAGGTGCACGATTTCGCATGGTTTGCAGATAAGCGTTTTGCGGTATTAAAAGGTGAAGTTGAATTGCCAAACTCGAAAAGAAAAGTCACCTCTTGGGCAATGTTCGTCCCGCACAATACGCTGTATTGGCAAAATGCGATTGAATATATTAATGATGGGACTTATTACTATTCCCTTTGGAATGGGGATTATCCGTATAATAATGTTACAGCAGTAGATGGTACTATCAGCGCGGGAGGTGGAATGGAATATCCTATGGTAACTGTAATAGGAAATGTAAGTTCAAAAAATGATCTAGAGGTAGTAATTGTTCATGAAGTAGGACATAATTGGTTTTATGGTATTTTGGGATCTAACGAGCGGACCCACGGTTGGATGGATGAAGGATTAAATACCTTGAATGAAGTTCGCTACATTCAAACCAAATATCCAAACAACACCAGGCTTTCCGATATGGTGTTGAATGGTAAATTTCATTTTGATAAACTCGATTACCACGATCAAGGTGATTTAAGTTATCGCACCCTAGCATCTTTGGCATTGGATCAACCTATAGAAACTCCTTCCACTGACTTCTCTTCCATCAATTATGGATTAATTATGTATCAAAAAACAGGATTGGTTTTTTATTACTTAAAGGATTACTTAGGTCAAACGGTCTTTGATCAAGCCATGCAAACTTATTTTGAAAATTGGAAATTTAAACACCCTCAACCTAAGGACTTACAAGCAATATTTGAAGAACAAACGAAGAAAGATTTATCATGGTTTTTTAATGATTTAATTCAAACAACAAATCACATTGATTTTAAAATAAAGCGAGTGAGTAAAGCTAAAGTTGGTTCTTTGGTTAAAGTTAAAGATGTTGGGCAGGTTTCGGGACCTATTGAGCTTAATGTTTTTAAAGATACCCTTTTACTCGAAACCGTTTGGTTGGAACCAGGACAAAAAGAAATTGGTATTGCCTCAAATCTTTCTGACATTACCAGAATTGCAATCGATGATTCAAAGGATATTCCTGAAATTAACCGAACAAATAATAATTACTATCCAAATCGCTTTCTTTTTAAAAAGTGCGAAGGCTATAAATTTGAGTTTGCTTTTGGTGATAATGAAGCAACCAAAAACAGTGTTTTTTGGCTGCCGGCACTAGGGTGGAATGTTGTTGATGGAATGATGCTGGGCTTGGCTTTTCATAATTTTGGCCCTGCCTTAAAACCAACGCAGTATTTTATCGCGCCAATGTATTCGTTTAATGGACGAAAAATGACAGGTATTGCGGAGATTTCGCATTCCTTTTTCCCTCGCGATTTCGTTAAAATAGCAAAAATCGGTCTCTCATTAAAATCTTTTTCAACATCTTCATCCAAATTGAATAATGTTGGTTCTGGCGAATACTTTGTGGCGTATAATCCATACCTAACCATTGATTTGGGCAAAAACACGCCTAAATCAATCGCTCGTGCTTTAACGTTAAAAGGTGTCGTAAATCAATACAAAGAATTCAATAATGCTAAAAATAAAATCGGCGCTTTGCTTGATTATAATTATCAAAAAAATAAAGCGGATTATAGCTATTTGAATGAAAGTAGGTTCGAATATGTAAGTAACACAAACAGAGAAGATGATGTCCTGCGCTTGTCTACATCAAGTACAATTGAATACAAGTACTTAAAAAATAAGATGAATCGATGGATTAAAGTAAGAACCTATGCAGCCTACAACTTAATTCAGCGTTCGAGCTCTTGGGATAATCAGGAAAAGTACTTTCTGGCACTATCTGGAGCGAGTGGAGTTCAAGATAATTTTGTGGAAAATTATTATTTTGACCGCTTCAATCCTAATAGTAATCAACGTGATGAAAATATGGGCGGCTTTAGAAGTAATGCACTACTGTATTCAATGTCTTGGATGGCGGCTGTTAATACCACTTTTCAATTGCCGATTAAACCCAATATTTTCGTTGGATTTGTTGATGTTGGTGCCGTTCCATTAAATTTTTATGTGAATGCTGGTCTAGGAATTAAATTGGGTGATATTTTCGGAGTCTATTTTCCACTCTGGAGAACCACTAACATGGGCGCTAATTTGTATGAAAATTACGGCAACGAAATACGCTTAACCATCAAATTTAACCCAGCAGTAAAACCTTTAATTTTAAAGAAAATAATAAATAAATAAAAATAACCATGACCGAACCTAAGCTATCGTTTTCTAAAATATTTTGGCCAAGTTTAGTAGCTGTTATAATAGCTTCTTTTATTTCGATAATAGCATTTTTTATTATAACGGGTGTTTTATTTAGTTCTCTTTTTAATTTTAAGCCGTCGTTTGAAATTAAAGAAAATTCAATTCTTCAAGTAAAGTTGAATGGTGAGATTAATGATAATCAACGTTCGACTTTTGATGTAGCAAGTTTAGATATTCTCGAAAATTCTAGTTTATCTAGTTTGATTTATGGCATAGAAACGGCTAAAGCAGATCCTAAAATAAAAGGACTCTTTATTGATATTGGCAATCTTAATTGTGGTTATTCTACAGCTCATGCCTTACGTTCTGCCATAATAGATTTTCAAAATTCAGGAAAATTTGTGGTGACTTATTTTTCAGGAGAAATGATTTCTCAGAAGGAATATTATATCGGATCCGCTGCAAAGGAAACCTCTGCTTTTCCAAGTTCCGCTTTTCAACTAAATGGTATTGGCGGAGAAACAATGTTCTTTAAAAATTTATTGGATAAGCTAGAAATTGAAGTAGAAATTGTTCGTGGTAGTAATAATGACTTCAAAAGTGCCGTTGAGCCTTATTTTCGAACGGAAATGAGCGATTCGAGCAGGGTGCAATCGGAACGATTACTAAATTCAATTTGGGATGATATGTGTGCTGAAATGGCTACTTCTCGACGTTTGTCTTTGGCGGATTTTAATGCTATTGCTGATTCGTTGAAAGTAACAAGTACAGAAGATGCCCTGCATTATAAATTGATTGATCGCTTAAAATATAGAGATGAGGTTATGGCTGATTTAATGAAGAAGACGGGAGTTTCTAATGTCAAGGATTTATTATTAGTTGATTTTGAGGATTATGCTAGAAATAAAATGCTCGAAAATCAGCTTTTAGTTCAAGCGGATAAAGGTAATGTAGCGGTTATTATTGCTGAAGGTGATGTTAGTCGCAGCGGTGATGGCATATCATCTACGAAAATTTGTAAGCTTTTTGAAAAAGTAAGAAATGATGCTGACATAAAAACAGTCGTGTTTAGGATTAATAGTCCCGGGGGAAGCGCTTTAGCTAGTGAAGAAATTTGGCGCGAAGTTGCCTTAACCAATAAAGTTAAAAAAGTAATCGTATCTATGGGAGATGTAGCGGCATCGGGTGGTTATTATATCGCTACACCAGCACATCGAATTTTTGCCGAATCGACAACCATAACTGGGTCCATTGGTGTTTTTGGTATGATTCCGTATACTGGTAAAATGTTTGAAAATAAACTTGGGATTAATTTCGATCGTGTAGAGACTAATTCACATTCCGTTCTTTCCCTCAATAAAAAACTGAGTCCTGAGGAATTAGCGCGCGTTCAAGGGGAAGTGGATGGAATCTATAATCAATTCATTACTCGTGTTGCCGATGGTAGAAAATTAAGCAAAGAACGCGTTATGCAAATTGCTCGTGGACGTGTTTGGACAGGTAAGGACGCATTGAAAATCGGACTCATTGATCAGTTAGGTTCATTGAACGATGCCATAGCATTTGCGATAAAAGAAGTTTCTTTAAAAAACCCTAAAGTCTTGTATTACCCTTTGGTAAAAGAGGATAAATTGGCTGATTTATTAAAGATGTTGAAAAATGGAGAGGAGGAAGCAGATCAAATGAATGTTAATGGAACCTCTCTTCCAGCAGATTTAGTAAGCTACTACAAAGAAATTAAAAAGATTGAAAATAGAATGGGAATTCAAATGCGCTTGCCTTTTGATATTAAATTCGATTAATTTTTGTTATTCCAACTTCCTCCCCCTTTATCCCCCTCCAGAGGGGGAAACATCTATCCTAGCAATTGCAATAGGTAGTTTTTAAAAGGTATTTTCAATTCTTTTGAGATAAAAAAAAGTAAATATATCCTCCCCCTTTGTCCCCCTCTTAGAGGGGGAATCATCTAACCTTAATCAATTCAATAATTTCGTCTTGAAGTCCCCTTCCTTTATCGTCATTGTACCATTTTTGTTCGCTTACTTTTATAACTTCTTTTGAAAGGTTTTCTTTATTAAGATTAATTATCAGACTTTCCAAGGCTTTTGGCTGTGGACCCCAAGTAAATAAATCGATTCCTTCTTTATTTCGCACAATAAGCTTTGGAATACTCATTTTTCCATTGCTTAAATAGGAATCAATTTCCGAATGGCTATCTCTTAATTGAACAAGGACATTAATGAGTGGATTTAGTGCCGCCATTTTAAATAAATAAGGAACAATTTGCGCTGCATCACCACACCAAGGTTCCGTGATGATAAGCCAGTCTTGTTTTTCGTTAATTGATCTAATGACCTCCGTGAGTTCTTGGGTAATTACTCCTTGTTTTAAACTTCGTGTAAAGCGACTCTTATTAAGAGGAATATAGTGCTGATAATTAATTGGATAGCTTGAATAGCCAGGATGTTTAAGTTCAAAAGTAGCAATGTATTCTGTTGGAGTCATTTCTGATTATTTATACCAGTTCGTATTGGCATTTCTACGTATTAACTGAATTAGCAAGCAACTTGGATTAGTTAATAAATGGGAGGAAAAGCGGAAGGATTTGTTTTCTGCATCATGCCATAAATTTTCTCTACAATATCGTCAATACTTGGCTTTGAGAAATAGTCACCATCGGTTCCATAGGCTGGGCGATGGTCTTTGGCGCTTAATGTGGCTGGTTCTTCATCGAGGTGATAATAGCCATTTTGTTCAACCAAAATCTTATTCAACATAAAGCCTGTTGCTCCACTGCTTACATCTTCATCTACGATCAATAACCTGTTTGTTTCTTTCAAAGAGTTAACAATTAATTGATTCACATCAAAAGGCAATAATGTTTGGACATCTATTAAGGTTATTTCTATTCCCATTTGCGCGAGGGTTTCTGCAGCAATTTCACATAGATTAAAAGTTGATCCATAAGAAACCAAGGTTAAATCTTTTCCTTGTCTTACGATTTCTGGAATACCTAATGGTTCTCTAAATAAACCTAAATTACTTGGCATTCTTTCTTTCGAACGATAGCCATTCAATGGTTCAATAACTAAGGCGGGTTCATCGGCAGCCATCAATGTGTTGTAAAATCCTGCTGCTTTTGTCATGTTTCTCGGTACACAAACATGAATTCCACGAAGTGAATTAATAATCATTCCCATTGGAGATCCACTATGCCAAATTCCTTCAAGTCGATGGCCCCTTGTGCTAATAATTAACGGCGCCTTCTGTCCACCCTTAGTTCGATACTGTAATGTTGCTAAATCATCCGACATGATTTGTATCGCATATAGCAAATAATCTAAGTATTGAATTTCAGCGATGGGACGTAATCCTCTCATCGCCATTCCGATTCCCTGACCAATAATGGTGCATTCTCTAATTCCCGTATCAAATACCCGCAAGTCGCCAAATTTATCTTGAAGCCCTTCCAACGTTTGATTAACGCCACCAATTTTTCCTGCGTCTTCGCCGAAAACAACTAAGGCAGGGTAGTGTTCTAACAATTTATTGTAGTTTTCACGAAGAATTATTCGTCCGTCCTCCATGATAATTTCTTCTGAAAATAGGGGAGGAACAGCGCTGATTTTTGTTGCTGCTAAATCAGATTGCGAATGCAAAAATGAACTATAACGCTCATCATTTTCAACAATGGATGCTTTAACCCAATTTGATAATGCCTCTCGCGCTGCATTTTTATCGTGACGAATGATACGCAACACATTTCTTGCACTTGTCAGTATGTCTTTTCGAACGGGTTCGTAAGATTTCTTTAATAATGTTAGTTCATTTAATACGAATTCTTTTTGACTTGTTTCTGCAAGAACATTTTCTAATAAGGTCAAGCATGTCTTTAAGTCAGATTGAATGCTTTGCGTATAATTTGCCCACGCTTTGTTTTTAGCTTCACGTACTTTATTCTTAGCTTCAACTTGAATTTCTGATAGAATAGTTTCGTCTGCAAGGATTAAATCACCGGCTTTAAAATTTAGAATCCATTCCTTGAATTTAGCAATGCAATCAAACTCCGTTTCCCATTTTAAACGTTCAGCGGATTTATATCGCTCATGCGATCCTGATGTAGAGTGTCCTTGTGGTTGGTTTACTTCTTTAACGTGAACAAATGTTGGAATGTGTTGGGTTCGAGATAAATTGACAGCCTTCTCATATGTAGCGCACAAGTTAGGATAATCCCAACCTTTGCTTTCAAAAATTTCTAGACCATTATATTGTTCAGTTCGCTGCATTCCTGCTAAGGCTTGAGAAATGCTTCCTGTGGAGGTTTGAAATTCCCTTGGAACAGAGATCCCAAATCCATCGTCCCAAACCGACATAACCATGGGAACTTGTAAGACCCCTGCAGCATTTATTGTTTCCCAGAAAGGTCCCTCAGAAGTGGATGCATCGCCAATTGTACCAAAAGCAACCTCATTTCCATTATCTGTAAACTTGGAAAAGGAGCTATCCTCTGAAAGGTTTTTATTGTTTCGGTATATTTTTGATGCTAATGCCAAGCCAAGTAAACGAGGCATCTGACCACCAGTTGGAGAAATATCTGCGGAACTGTTTTTTTGGGCCATTAAATCAAGCCAATTTCCTTCACTATCCAAACTTCGAGTAGCATAGTGTCCTCCCATTTGCCGACCTGCTGATTGTGGCTCAAGGTCTAGTTGAGTTTCTCCATACAGTCCTGCAAAATATTCAATTAGTGTTAGTTGGCCAATCGCCATCATAAGGGTTTGGTCGCGGTAATAACCGGAGCGAAAATCTCCATTTTTAAATTGTTTGGCTAGTGCAATTTGTGCTATTTCTTTACCGTCACCAAAAATTCCAAATTTTGCTTTTCCAGTCAATACTTCCTTACGACCAAGAAGTGATGCCTCACGAGATTCACATGCCAAGCGGTAATCAGCTAAGATTTCTAAGCGAAATGTGTCAAAATCAATATTACCTTGCGACTCGTATTTTGTTGGCATCGATAGCGTTAATTAGGTGCAAATATA
>JBILCD010000200.1:0-4585 GCA_044353285.1 Crocinitomicaceae bacterium
TCTACTAGATTATTGAGGTATTCATTGTTATCAGCAATATTATTAATTCTATCTTCTTTTGTCATCCATGAAGCCCCAACGCGCCCAGATGAACCGTTCAGATAAAAATGATGCATCGCTTCTGGTGCTACAATGTAGTAATTATCAGGTAGCTGATGGAATTTGCGAATAAAATGTTCCGCTAATTGACCATAACCGTGTAAGACGATCAGTAGTTTTGTTGTTTTTTTTAAATCGCCGTGCGTAAAATAGCGTTGTGTTTTACTGGTTTTTATCTCAAAGGATTTCGGTTCCATTACGCTTAACTTTCTCTTGAATTGGTGTAAAGGTACTTAGAATTTACACCCTCTTAAATTCTGAGGTGATTTCTACCTCGAATCACTAATAATCCTTAGTAAATCATCATTGATATAGAAAACTTCTTTCCCCTCGTTTTTCTTTGACACAATACCAATTGAAACAAGCTGCTCAGCATATTTCACAAGAGTTGTTCTGCTAGTTACCCCTAATATTTCACCCATTTTTTTCTGTTTGAAGTAGGGTTGTGAAAACAGCAGATCATTAAATTCACTCGTGTACCATTTGAGTTTGCTTTTAGCAAATTGCAAGGTTGATGCTTGTTGCAGTATAATCTCATCAATCATTTGATTGGTATATATGGAGGTTTGTTCTACCGCTTTCATCATATATATTAACCAAGGTTTCCACAAACCTCTTTGCGTTACACCTGATAAGAGGTGATAATATTCGTCCTTGTGTTGAAGAATATAACGACTTAAATATAAAACAGGATGTGAAATAAGTTGCTGTTCCACTAAATACAAAAGGTTTAAAATTCTTCCCGTTCTACCATTTCCATCTGTAAATGGGTGAATTGCCTCAAATTGATAGTGAGCTATCGCCATTTTCAGTAATGGGTCTATTCCATTATCATCTTGCAAAAAAGATAATAAATTTCGAATTTTACTTTCAATTATTCCTTCACCTCTTGGCGGAGTGTAAATTACTTCTCCTGGTTTGAATTCACTATTTCCTCTTCGGATTACGGTAAGCGATTGCTGAGGCCGATAGCTCTGCGTACTATTTTTTACTTTTTGAAATATTGATATAATTGCCTGTTCTGACAAATCTCCTTCGCTTTTAAGTAAATTAAATCCCCCCCAAAGTGCTTCACGATAATTCAATACTTCTTTTGTTGATGTGTCTACATTTTCTTCTTTCAAATTAGATGAAATAGCTTTGTATAGTTCATCTTCAGTAGTGAAAATGTTTTCGATTGCCGTTGATGTTTGAGCTTCGCGTAGCCCAATTGTATTTACCAACATACTTGGATTGGGGATGCGAAGAATATTTTTATTTAACTCTGCTAAATTTCTTGATGCTGTGCCCCATTTCATTAATACTTCTATGTCAATGATCTCTATACTAGGAGGTAAATCAGGCAGTAGATTATAAGGTTTTTTTCTGTCGTACATTTTTTTAATTTAAATTACATGTCCATTTTTTTACTTTTTAATGAACATGATGTAAATATACGTCCATATTTAATACAAAATACTATAACGTGTCCATTATTTTATAGTTTTATGAACATTAACTATATATATGTTCATTTTATAAGGTTCTAAGTACCAAAATCGAAGCCGTCTATCGCCAATTAAAGTATTTTTACAAAATGAAAATTGCAATAATAGGTGGTGGAGCAGCTGGTTTTTTTTCTGCATTATCAATTAAGCAGCACTATCCGAATCATGAGGTTATCATTTTAGAAAAGACAACCAAGGTCTTGGCTAAGGTTAAAATTTCTGGTGGTGGCAGGTGTAATGTAACCAATGACCAACGTAATTTAATAGAACTTTCGAAGCTGTATCCAAGAGGTGAAAACTACCTTAAAAAAGCCTTTGATATTTTTGGTGTGGAAGATACTTTTCAGTGGTTTTCAGAACGTGGGGTTGCCCTAAAGGTTTATCCAGACGGTTGTGTTTTTCCTGTGGCAAATGATTCGCAAGTTATCATTGATTGCTTTATGAGAGAAGCGAGTCGGCTAAAGATCAAAATAGAATACCAAGCTGCTGTTCAAGCAATACGATTGGACCAAGATAAATTTATTCTTGAAACGAGAGAGAAAACCTATCAATTCGATAAGGTTATCATCACCTCTGGTGGGCAGCCAAAACGAAGTGGTTTTGAATGGCTTGAAAAATTGGGACATGCCATTGTTGATCCGGTTCCATCTTTGTTTACCTTCAATATGCCCGGGAATCCTATTACTGCGTTGATGGGTAATGTAGTAGAAAAAGCGGTCGTGAAGGTGGAAGGAACAAAATTAGTTGGTAAAGGTCCTCTATTGATTACGCATTGGGGAATGAGTGGACCAGCCATCTTGCTCTTATCAGCTTGGGGTGCTCGCGTATTGAATGAAAAAGAATACCAATTTGCTGTGCTTGTTAATTGGCTAGACGATCAGAAAGAAATGGATCTTCAGGAACTGATGTCAACCGTAATTGCTACACAGGGTGGAAAAATGATTGGTAATTTAAATCCTTTTCCAATAAGCAATCGATTGTGGCATTTTCTTCTTCAGAAATGTGCGCTCAGCTTGGAATTGAGGTGGCAAGATCTAGGCAGTAAAAGCATCAATAAAATAATGAATATTCTAATTAATGATCGCTACGAAGTTTCCGGGAAAACTACCTTTAAAGAGGAATTTGTAACAGCAGGTGGCGTCGCATTGAAAGATGTTGATATTCGTACCATGGAGAGTAAAATAATCCCTGGGCTTCATTTTGCCGGAGAAGTTCTTGATATTGATGGAATAACAGGTGGTTATAATTTTCAAGCTGCTTGGACAACAGGCTTCATCGCGGGAAAAGGAGTAGGGGAATGAGTATTTCTCTAACTATTTTGTGTAAATTATTGTAAATTTACATCGTGAAAAAATACATTGGTTTTTTCTTGGGATTGTTGATGCTTGTGGTCTTTACTATAATAAATTAAAAAATATTTTAATGAAGAAAATAGTATTCTCAGCATTTATCATTCTCTTTATGGGATCGACTTATGCGCAAAAAACAATACAAGTGATCGACATAGCTACATATCAAGCTGTAGCGAATGTCATTATCTCAAAAAGTGATAAATCGGCTGTATTTGGAAAAACAAATGAAAAAGGGGAGGTCCAATTAAATTTTAAGGAACTCAATTATTTATTCACGCATCCAGATTATCTTTCGATTGTATATTCAATAGAAGAGATAGAAAGCTCAAATTACAAAGTTTTTGTCAATCAAAATATAAATTCTTTTGAAGAAATTGTGGTTTCAGCAAGCAAATTCGAAGAAAAGAAAAAAGATGTTGCGCAAAAAATTCAAGTGCTTCGAGCTGCTGAGATTGCCTTTCAAAACCAAAGTTCAACGGCTGATGTTTTAGCCAATTCCGGTAATGTCATGGTGCAAAAAAGTCAGTTGGGTGGAGGTAGTCCAATTATCCGTGGATTTGAAACGAACAAAGTCCTGATGGTAGTGGATGGAATTCGTATGAATAATGCTATTTATCGTGGAGGTCACTTACAGAATATCGTTACGCTAGACAATTCAATCATGGATCGGGTAGAAGTGGTCTTTGGTGCAGGGTCTGTTGTATATGGTTCTGATGCACTTGGTGGCGTAATGAATTTCACGACTAAAAGTCCAACGCTAAGCTCAACTGATGAACTATTAGTAAAAGCATCGGCTTTCACACGTTATTTTTCTGCCGCAAATGGGTTTTCAGGTCATGCCGATGTTTCAGTGTCTTCAAAGCGTTTTGGTTCTTTAACATCTTTTACTTATTCTAAATTCGGTGATCTTCGTCAAGGCGCCAATAGAAGTCCATTTGTAGGAAATTTTGGCGCTAGACCGTGGTATGCGGCAACATTTAACGGTGTCGATTCGATGGTTATGAATGCCGATACTAATGTTCAAGTAGGTTCAGGATACACGCAATATGACGTATTACAAAAATTTACTTTTAAGCAAAATGAGGCAATTACGCATAAATTGAATTTTCAATTGTCTAATTCTGGTGATATCCCTCGTTATGACCGTTTGACTCAAATGAGTGGTGCTAATCCCAAGTTTGCAAAATGGTGCTATGGTCCGCAAAAAAGATTGATGGCTGCTTACACGCTTGATTTTACAAAGAAAAATAAGTTCTTCGATCAAGGCCGTGTTATTTTAGCGTATCAAGCTATTGAAGAAAGTCGGATTAATCGCAAATTCAATACTGTTTGGGAAAACCACAATCTTGAAAAGCTAGATATTTTTACTTTAAATGCTGATTTCGCTAAAAAAATCAATAAACAAGAATTTCGCTATGGTGCGGAAGCTTATTTCAATAAAGTGAATTCTACTGCATTTGCTACTGATATTTCTGTTGACACCTCAATGGCGATCGGTACGCGCTATCCTGATGGTGGTTCTTCTATGATGTCTGCAGCAGTGTATGCAACGCACACATGGGAAGTTGGCGATAAATTTATTATCAACGATGGACTTCGTTTTTCCTATGTAGGCTTGAATGCTAATTTCATTGATAAATCATATTT
>JBILCD010000201.1:0-4558 GCA_044353285.1 Crocinitomicaceae bacterium
CTTCTGAAACCTCACCTTCAGTACACGAAGCATCTCCGAGAGAACACACAACAACAGGAGCTGTCTGGGCGTCTACGGCGGACAATCCAGTTTTTTCCTTATATTGAATTCCCATGGCAACACCAGTGGTTGGAATTGCTTGCATACCGGTTGCGGAAGACTGGTGTATAATTTTTGGTAAATCGTCACGGTTTAATGATGGGTGCGCATAATAGGTCCTTCCACCCGAAAAAGGGTCGGCTTTTTTAGCGAAGATCTGCAGCATCAATTCATAAGGACTAATCCCCATAGCGAGAAGAATACTGTCATCACGATAATAAGGCGAGACCCAATCGAATGATTTTAGTTGAAGACCAAGGGCAATTTGAATAGCTTCATGTCCCCTTGACGTTGCGTGAACATATTTAGCTGTCAACTCCTTATTTTGCTCATATTTTTCCGCAAGCGTTTTCGCTGTGCACATGAGTTTGAATGCCAATTCGATGGTGGCTTTATCCATTACTTCTATTGAGAAAATTTCTTTTTTATCCAATGTTTTGTTTTCAAACAAGGAGCAAATATACAAAAGAAGATGTTAGCATAAGACCTTAGATTTAAACCAATGTTAAAAAGAGTTTCTTATTGAAATTGATTTATTTTTATTTAAATAAACAGAGCAACTTTCAAAAGACGGAACAGAAAACGATGGTCTTATATTATTTGAAAAACCATAAGGTTCTGTTGGCAGACCAAAAAAGTTTCTATCACATTGGTTATTGTTATTCTCATCATGATACACACAGACTCCATAATCATCAACAGCCAAATTCTTAAACATCACAGTTACTTGATTTCCAGTAACTTTTGTTCTAATTTTTAAATAGGTAAGTCCTACTTTTGCAAAATTTGATGGTGTTCTATACAAACCAACCTCCACCTGACCTTTTGTATTTGTTAAATTAGTTATCGTAACAGTTAAATTGTAGGTTTGGCTTTGCGCGGAAAGGATGTTTAGCAAAAACAATAAAAGAAAAGAAAGGGATAGTTTCATATAACTTAAAAATTAGTTTTGAATAGCCGATCCATCCAAATAAAGGTCGAAGAATAATTTCCTGTCAATTTAGCGTGATGATCATCGTGGTGTTTCGTTTTACTCAATAATGGTATTTTACTTGAAACAGGTAATTCTAGATCAGAATGAATGTGGATCTCATGTAAATTTCTTAATGCACCAAAAATCCAAAATGCATAAATATTAACCTCCATAAAGGTGAGAAGAATGGCAAATCCTAAAAAAGCACCAATCATGCCGAGCATCCATTCAATTGGGTGAGCATACAAGTATTCAAGCGGGAAAGGCTTTGTTGCTCTATGATGAATGGAGTGTACTGTTTTAAGCATGTATTTATTTTCGTGCAGCCACCTGTGGTAGAAATAGAAAAAAATATCATCAATAACAAAGGCGAAAATAACTTGAAACACAATAGTTCCTATAGAAACTTCTTGTTTCAAAAAGCCAAACCCAAAATAGGCGCCTAGCCCAGATATTGTTAGTAGCAATGTGATGTTAAAGAGGTATAAGGGCATTCTTTTGGCAAAGACCCCTTTAACATATGGTTTCTTTTGAATCGAAAACTTTTTAAAAATAGAGGTGTACAAGACCAACATCGAATATATTAGTCCAAATAGATTCGTGCAAATCAATAAAACGATAGTATAAATAGCAATACTTGCAGCATTCATTCTTTCAATGCAAAAATATTATACATAGCCGAATTTTCTAATCCTTTTTCTTGTTCATCAATAATACGTGTAAATCCTTTTTTCGCAAACAATTCTTTCACTTTTTGAACTCTATTTTCGGTATCATGAACTTCAATTACAATGGATTTTATTTTGAGCCAATCTGCCTCCTTAATTCCCGTTAATACATCCCATTCAGCACCCTCACAGTCAATTTTAAGCAAATCAATTTTTTGAATATTTTCTGATTCGATGACAGAAGACAATGTTTTTAATTCGCACGTAACCAGTTTTTTTCCTTTGACCAATTGCTTCGCAATAATTCCTGAAAACATCAAAGGAATCCATTTCATCCATCGCATGTTTTCGGGTGGGTTTCGCATCGTGCCTTTAACTGCTCGCTGAAAAGCGGTTGGATCATCCTCCCATTGCTGTGGATGCAAGGTCGAGAGCGCTGGCGTATTCGGAAAGTAGGTAAAGGTAGCATTGGTATTTTCATTTGAAACACCGTAAGGAAGAACATGCATATTTCCATTTCCATGGAGCACAGCATTTTTAGATAAGGCCTCCACAATATCAGGAATCGGTTCAAAGCAATAGACACTTACATTGTTTGCTTTCTGCATAGCCCTAACACCAAAAATACCAATATTAGCTCCTACATCTAAAACAACATCACCATCCTTAATAGAAATCCCATTTTGAAGATAACCTTCTACGTGATGGTCTAACATTTTTGCTTCTTGTTTTCTTAAGCAATGCACTTTTGTTCCATCAGAAAGTTTAGCTATCATAAATTTCGCTTTAATAGTTTGCTAAAATAAAAATAAATTATTGTTCGAGGAATGGATACTGATAATTATGTGGCGGAACAAAAGTTTCTTTTATTGTTCTCGCGGAAACCCATCGTAATAGATTCATGGCAGCACCCGCTTTATCATTTGTTCCAGAACCCCTTGCGCCACCAAAAGGCTGTTGCCCTACCACAGCGCCTGAGGGTTTATCATTAATGTAAAAGTTTCCTGCGGCATTTTCCAATATTCGAGTTGCCGTATTAATTGCATAACGATCCTGAGCAATAATGGAACCTGTTAAAGCATACTCAGAAGTTTCATCAACAAGCTTCAAGGTTTGTTCATAATCGTTGTCATCATATATATAGATCGTAAGAACAGGACCAAATATTTCTTCACACATGGTGCGGAACTTCGGATTAGTAGTAACAAAGGTTGTTGGTTCAATGAAATAACCAGTTGATTTATCATAGCCTCCGCCTGTAATTAATTCGGCATCCGCCTGAGCTTTACAATAATCGATAAATGAGCTGATTTTATCAAAAGCTGTTTCATCAATGACGGCATTTACGAAATTAGATGTGTCGTATGGCGACCCAATTTTAATTGAATTAACTTGTTCAACATACAGTTTTTTTATTTCAGGCCAGAGCGATTTTGGAAGATAAGCCCTAGAAGCAGCAGAACACTTTTGTCCTTGGAATTCAAAAGCTCCGCGTGCAAGTGCCGTTGCAACAACTGCTGGAATAGCTGAGGCGTGTGCCACCACAAAATCCTTCCCTCCTGTTTCGCCAACAATCCGTGGATAAGTACGATAATAGGAAAGATTCTCTCCTATTTGCTTCCAAAGAGCTCGAAAAACATTTGTTGAGCCTGTAAAATGCAAGCCTGAAAAATCCTTGTGCTTAAAAATAACATCCCCAGCAACGGGACCATCAACAGTTATCATATTAACTACCCCATCAGGCAAGCCAGCAGCTTTAAACAATTCCATGATAACTTGAGCAGAATAAACCTGAGAATCAGATGGCTTCCAAACCACAACATTTCCCATCATTGCTGGAGCAGCGCATAGATTTGCAGCGATTGCTGTAAAATTAAAAGGTGTAATAGCAAAAACAAATCCTTCTAGTGGGCGGTATTGAAGTCGGTTCCATACACCAGGAGAAGATTCTGGCTGTTCTTTATAAATTTGGGTCATGTACTGAACATTGAAGCGCAAAAAATCAATCAATTCACACGCTGCATCAATTTCGGATTGAAAAACATTTTTGGATTGCGCAAGCATCGTGGCGGAATTCATTTTATTTCTAAAAGGACCCGCCAATAAATCTGCTGCCTTTAAAAATATCGCTGCGCGATCTTCCCATGGAAGATTTGCCCAAGCACTTCTAGCGGCCATTGCTGCATCAATTGCATCCCTAACATGCGAAGCATCACCAAAATTAAAATGACCCAAGACCTTTTGATGCTCATGTGGTGGGCTCATTGGTTTTTTATTGCTCGTTCTTATTTCCTTAGCGCCAATATACATCGGCACATCAATTGGCTGCTGCGAGTACATCGTGTTGTAACAAGACAATAAACCAGTTCTATCTTCGCTTCCTTTTGCGTATGATTTTACCGGTTCATTAATGGCTAAAGGGGTTTTAAAAAATGCGTTTGACATAATTTCAAGTATTTATACAAATATAGCAATTGTTCCTATTTATAGAATAATTATGATGCCTTAAAACGATGTAAAATATATTTTTCATGGTGCAGATTTCGTTAATAAAATTGTAATTTTGAATCCCATGCATTTAACCCACCTGCACCTTCTTAATTTTAAAAATTACGCCGATACTGAAATCACCTTTTCACCTCGGTTAAATGGCCTAGTTGGCGACAATGGCAGTGGAAAAACCAATATTTTAGATGCCATACATTACCTCAGCATGTGCAAATCGTACTTGAACACCTTGGACCGGCAAAATATAAAATTTGGGGAGTTGTTCTTTGCAATTCAAGGCCAGTGGAAAGATGACGAAAATGAATCCACT
>JBILCD010000047.1:0-13167 GCA_044353285.1 Crocinitomicaceae bacterium
TAATTTACCGGAACGCTTTGAATTAGAATATGTTGGCGCTGATAATCAAAAACATAGACCTGTTATGATTCATCGTGCACCCTTCGGTTCAATGGAGCGATTTGTGGCCGTATTGTTGGAACATTGTGCTGGTGATTTTCCATTATGGTTGGCATCAGATCAATTTATTATCCTTCCAGTATCGGAAAAATACAATGAGTATGCTGAAAAAGTTTCAGAATTCCTAAATAATTCCGATATTCGCGGACTCGTTGACGACCGTAATGAAAAGGTAGGGAAGAAAATACGTGATGCGGAATTGGCAAAAGTGCCTTTTATGCTCATTGTTGGTGAAGAGGAATTGGTGTCAAACACAGTGGCAGTAAGACAAAGATCTAAAGGAGATCTTGGCAAGTTGCCTTATGAAGAATTTATGGTTTTGGTGCAAAAAGAAATAGATATACAGTTGTCAATGAATAGTTTAAAGTAACGAATGAGAAGAAACCCAAGAGCGTTTGTAAAAAGAGAAGTAGAGGCACAACATCGGATAAACGAAAAAATTTTCGCGACTGAAGTAAGGTTAATTACGGAAGGTCAAGAGCCTCAATTAATGTCTGTCTCTAAAGCAATCGAAATGGCGGAAGAGCAGGAGTTAGATTTAGTTGAAATTTCGCCTAATGCGAAGCCGCCGGTTTGTAAAATAATGGATTATAAAAAATTCCTTTACAACCAAAAACGGAAGCAAAAGGAATTAAAGGCGAAGCAGAGTAAGATTGTTGTAAAAGAAATCCGTTTTGGTCCAAATACAGATGACCACGATTTCAACTTCAAATTGGCTCATGCTAAAAAGTTTTTAGAGGAAGGTAGTAAGGTGAAAGCCTACGTGTTTTTTAGAGGTAGAACAATTGTGTTTAAGGATAGAGGAGAAATTCTTTTATTAAAATTTGCGCAAGAGTTGGCAGATGTTGGAGTAGTGGAGCAACTACCAAAATTAGAAGGGAAGAAAATGATTTTGATGATTAATTCAAAAAAGAAATAAAGAAGCTGATAATAATAGTAAACAATTAAAAAGTAACACAATGCCAAAAATGAAAACAAAGTCCAGTGCAAAGAAGCGATTCACCATCACTGGAAGTGGAAAAATTAAGCGTAAGCACGCTTTTAAAAGCCACATTTTAACTAAAATGGCTACGAAACGCAAACGCAATCTTACGCATGCTGGCTTGGTACATTCTGCCGATCTTCCAAACGTAAAGTTGATGCTTTGCATGAAATAATAACCATTGGTTCTTAAATGTCTAACCCGATAATAAGTATCAAAGCCTTCTGTAATAGTGAAGCACTTCTTGTCAAAAATTTAAAATTATGCCTAGATCAGTAAATCATGTTGCTTCAAGAGCAAAAAGAAAAAACTTAATGAAGTTAGCCAAAGGTTACTTTGGTAGAAGAAAAAATGTTTGGACCGTTGCAAAAAATGCAATCGAAAAAGGTCTTGTTTATGCCTACATTGGTAGAAAACAAAAAAAGAGAAGTTATCGCTCTCTTTGGATTACAAGAATTAACGCTGGAACACGCCAATATGGAATGAGCTATTCTCAGTTTATGGGTGCGGTAAATAAAAGCGGAATTACTTTAAACAGAAAGGTATTGGCTGATTTAGCCTTAAATCACCCGGATGCATTTAAAGCAGTATTCGATAAGGTAACTAATTAGTATATAAAATTATCAGCAAAAAGCCATCTGTAATTAACTGATGGCTTTTTTTATTTTAGCTTATTATTATGTTGAAAATAGGTGTTTTAGGAGTTGGTCACTTGGGTAAAATCCACTTGGGTTTATTGTTGCAGTTGCCAGAATTGTTTGAAGTAGTTGGCTTCTATGATGCTGACCAAATTAACGCAAGCCAAGTAGCAACGAAATTTAATGTGAAATCATATGATAATATCGCTGATTTAATTTCAGCTGTTGATTGCCTGGATATTGTTACACCAACCATCAATCATTTTTTATCAGCTTCGCAGGCTTTGCGAAATCGGAAACATATATTTATTGAAAAACCCCTGTCGGAAACGATGGAGGAAGCAAAGATCTTAGTACAACTAGCCAATGAAGCGGATGTGGTTGTTCAAGTAGGTCATGTTGAGCGTTTTAATCCTGCATTTCAAGCAGCGCTTCCTTACCTTAATCAACCAATGTTTATTGAAACGCATCGCTTGGCTCAATTTAATCCTCGTGGGACAGATGTGCCAGTTGTTTTAGATCTTATGATTCATGATATTGACGCCATTCTAAGTGTGGTGAAATCGAATGTTAAAAAGATTGCTGCCTCTGGTGTTGCTATCGTAAGCGATTCCCATGATATTACCAACGCAAGGATTGAATTTGAAAATGGATGTGTTGCTAATTTAACGGCTTCTAGGATCTCATTGAAAAATATGCGAAAATCACGTTTTTTCCAAAAAGATGCCTATGTTGGAATCGATTTCTTGAATAAAACGCTAGAGGTTGTTAGTATGCAAGATGTGCATGGCGAACCTGATCCATTTGATTTGATTATGGATTTAGGTGAAAATAAAGCAAAAAAGAAGATTCTTATTGATAAACCCGAATTGGAACCTACGAATGCTATTTTAGAGGAATTAAAATCCTTTGCGCATGCGATTAATAATAACTTGCCTGCTAAAGTAAGTATCGAGGATGGTTTTAGTGCGATGGATGTGGCGTATAAGATTATTGAGAAATTAAATGAAAAATCTGGTATTTAAGACAATATATTCATCCCTCTTACGTTGATTCGCGGGTCTAAAAAAATATGAAAGCAATTCTACTCTTTATTCCATTAGCTTTCTTGCTATCTACGTGTATAAAAAACAATCCTGATCCTGCTTGGTTAGAAGTCAACGATTGGACCTTAGTGGCAAACGCAAATTATTTTGGTGCGGAAGGTGCGCTAACGGAAAATCTAACAGAGGCTTGGGTTTATGTTAACGACGATCTAATTGGCGTTTTTGAAGTGCCTTTTAAAATTCCCATTTTGAAAAGTGGAGCAGTTGACATAAAAGTTTTTCCAGCCATCAAAAATAATGGCATCTCAGCAACCAAAAAGGTGTACCCTTTTCTAGAAACCTACCAAATAAACGGGGTGCTAGTAGCAAATGAAACGCTCACGATTTCGCCTACAACGAAATATAAAGATAATTTATCCTTTACTATTGAGGATTTTGAAGATATTAATACCAATATTGTTAATGATCCGAATACTTCAGCAGCGAGTTTTTCTTTGTCAAATAATAATCTGCAATGGTTTAATGGAAATTTTTATGCCAAGGTAGCACTAAATGCTACGGATTCTACTTGGGTTGCTTACACTAATTGGACCTCCTATATTCCTAAAGGAAAGGAAGTCTATTTGGAAATCGATTATCGAAATACAAATAATGTTGTTACTGGTTTAATTGCAATTTCTCCTTCCGGTACACTTCCAAATCCACACATTACATTGCAGACCCAAGATGCTTCCACTGTTGTTTGGAAGAAAATTTATCTTGATTTAAGGGAAATGGTTGGCGCTTCAGCAAATGGGGCCTACTTCGAACAATCTTTTGAAGCCTATTTAGATGAGGGTTTATCGAATACAGAAATAGAAATTGACAATATCAAATTGATCCATTTTTAAGAATGAAGAATAGGATTTGGGTAATTTTATTTATTATTTCAGATTGGCTTGTTGCTTCATTGGTTTGGGGGCTTTTTTTCTACTTTAGAAAGACATGGATTGAAGAAAAAGCCTTTGAGATTGACCAAAACTTTATAATCGGTAGTATCCTTGTTCCTTTATTGTGGTTGCTTATCTATTATTTGCAAGGATCTTATCATGAGGTTCGTAGAATGTATCGATTGAAAATTTTAAACCTTACTTTTTTCGGTTCATTGATTGGAACAGTCTTGATTTTCTTTGTTTTAATTCTTGATGATACGGTGTCGAATTACCAAATGTATTATTATTCTTTTGGCTTATTGTTTTCGCTGCAGTTCCTCTTTTCTGTCTTGATTCGGCTTATTTTGGCTACTGTATTAATCAGCTTTTTGCGCAAGGCGGGTTCCGGGTTTCGAACGGTTATTATTGGAGGTAGCGAAAAAGCAGTAAGCATATTGAATGATCTAAGGAGCCAAAAGTGGTGCATCAATACGATGGTTGGTTACATCAACATCAATGGATCTGATCGTTTGTTGGATAATAAGCTTGATTATTTAGGTCATTGTGATAATTTGGAAATTTTAATAAGAAACCATAAGGTTGAAGAGGTTATTATCGCTATTGAAAGCTCAGATCATAATCGTATCCAAAAAATTATTACACGAATTCAAGATGGTAGGGTGAAGATTAAAATTCTTCCAGATATGTATGAATTACTTTCTGGCTCCTTAAAAATGACAGACATTTATGGGGCATTACTTCTTCAGATAGTTGATGACTCGATGCCAATTTGGCAACAAGCCTTAAAAAGAGCAATGGATTTGATAATATCATTGCTTGCCTTGATTCTCCTTATTCCGATTTATATTACGTGTGCTTTAGCGGTAAAATTTTCGTCTTCGGGACCAATATTTTACTTGCAAGATCGCGTTGGCTTGGATGGTCGTGTCTTTAAAATCATTAAGTTTAGAACGATGTATTTAAATTCGGAAGAGGCAGGGCCGCAACTTTCATCTACAAATGATGCACGTATTACAAAAGCTGGTCGCTTTATGCGAAAAACCCGACTGGATGAATTCCCTCAATTTCTCAATGTTATTTTAGGACAGATGTCTTTGGTCGGACCAAGACCTGAACGCCAATTTTATATTGATCAAATCATGGCGCTTGCACCTCAATATGTACATCTAACGAAGGTAAGACCTGGCATAACTTCTTGGGGACAAGTAAAGTATGGCTACGCCGAAAATGTTGAACAAATGTTGGATCGAATGAAATTTGATTTATTATATTTGAAAAATAGAAGCATTGCTTTAGATATTAAAATCATGTTCTATACAATTGCCATCGTGCTAAAAGCAAAGGGTAAATAAAATATGTTCGACTCTAGACGTAAATTTTTGAAAGCAGCAGGATTAGGTTCTTTGGCTTTGTTCTTCTTATCATCTTGTAAAAAGTTTGGATTAAGCAGTAAGAAAAAATTTAAAGGAAACGTAATCATTATTGGTGGCGGTGCAGCGGGAATTTATGCTGGGTATTTATTGAAAGAGTTGGGAATTGAATTCACCATTTTAGAAGCCTCCGATAAGATGGGCGGAAGGATGGGAAAATTAACTGGTTTTAGTGATTATCCGATCGATTTGGGCGCTCAATGGATGCATGGTAATCAAAGTATTGTTGGAGAGATGGTTGAACTTTTTCAGGCTGATGTCTCTTTAGATGATACAGAATACATGTACTGGTTCGAAAATGAATTAATCCCTACCTTACCTAAGTCTGTTGATATTTTTGATAAGGATGGTCTTCCTGATTTGAGCTTCGCTGATTTTGCCATGCAAAAAGGATTATCACCTTCGTATTTGCCAATCATTGAAAGTCTTGCCGGAGATTATGGCGCCGATGCTTCTGATTTATCTGCACGTTGGGTCTATGAAGAGGAACAAAATGGGTCGAGTGGGGAAGGTGATTACAAATTTAAGGAGACTTTCTACGACTTAATATTTTCTAATTTTGGGGCGCAAGTAGCGAATAATGTGACGGTAAATTCAATTGTGAATACGATTGATTATTCCTCCGATAAGGTGCTCGTAAGTACCAATTCTGGTCAACAATTTTCTGCCGACAAGGTTTTGATAACAGTGCCTATCACAATTCTTCAATCCAACGATATTTCTTTCGTTCCGCCTTTACCTGTAAATAAAACAACGGCATTTTCTAAAATAGGAATGGGCGCAGGAATGAAAGTTTTTATGAAATTTTCTTCTCATTTTTTTGCTGATAACATCTATGGCGGCGCTGTTTGTGCAGCCTATTTTAATGATGCCATTGGGAAAAATACCGCAGATCATGTCTTAATTGCCTTTGTGATGGGGCAGCAAGCTGAGGCGCTTTCTGCTATGAATTCCGATCAAGCAATTATTAATGCGCTATTGGCTGAATTAGACGCAATGTATAACGGTCAGGCGAGCGCTACTTTTTTAGGGGCTTTCGTGCAAGATTATTTAAAAGCGCCTTTTATTCGTGGGGCTTACTCATACAGTAAGGTAGGAATGAATAAAAATACGCGCGCTATTGCCGCCGAATCTGTCAATTCTTGTTTGTTTTTTGGTGGTGAAGCCATGAATCTGAACGGACATCACCAAACTGTTCATGGTGCTATCGAGACGGCCTATCGCGAAGTAATGAAAATAATGAAAGAGGTATGAAAAATCGTTGTTTTTTTGTGCTCAGTTGTTTTTTCTTATGTGCTTATTCCTCAGCGCAAAATTACCGCATCGGACTTGGGTATTCATTTTTAAATAATAGTCAATGGAATCAAACGATTCAATTATATAATGACAGCAGACCTTTTTTAGAAGAGAAACAGCCCTTGTTGCAAAATGGATTTTTTCTGTCGCTTGATCGCATGCTTAAAATTGAAAACAAACATCCTTTCTCCTTGTCTTTAGCGTATAGTTTTTTTAACAGTAAGGCCGATAATGTGGTGTATGTTTCTAAGATTAATCTTCATGCGCTCACGTTTTCCTTTAATTCAACGAAGTACTATTTAATTCATAAAAATACCCCTTTGACCTTTTCATTTGGTGCCGGAATTATGAGTAATTATTTAGAACGGAATATTAACCCGAATGCAACAATCAATGACGATTATCCCATTCGGTCTTTGGGTATTGGTCCCATGTTAAACCTTAATTTTGCTTATGACATAGCGCTGAATAAGGGCGTCACAATCTCTCCTTTTGTTCAAGTGTCATTTGCTCCCTATTATTATTCCCCTGGGGCTGAAAAATGCCTCAATTTAACGCAAGGTCTGATGGAAGAAAGTTGGAATAACACCTTGAACATTCAAACTGGTCTCCGTTTTTCTTGCAAAAAGTAACCTTATTTTATAATCAATGGCTTATTCCAAATTTGAGTAGCGCTTTCAATACAAACGATATACGTTCCTGACTTGAGATTATTTAAGCTGATGGTAACGGTTCCTTCTCCTTTCGTTTCTTGAACTAACCTTCCGTGAATATCTACAATCCTAATTTTTGAATAAGGAATGGTTTTAAGCGTTAAAAGTCCGTCCCGATTGATTGGATTTGGAAACATCATGAGGTAGGATTCATTTTGTTCCACTATCCCTGATTGATTATCTAAATTGATATTGTCTAAGTAAAGGTTATTGCCCCAATCACCTTTGTTTCTAAAGGCAATTTGTAAGTTATTCACCCCATCGTAGAAAAGTAAATTTAAACTGTCCTTACGCCATTGTGTAGCACTTGGTGTAAAGAAACTTTGGATGTCAGGAGCTGTTGCTAAGGTGACACCACCATCCATATACAATTCTTGGTAGGTAAGACCGCAGTCTGTTGAAGCTAGAATGGCCAAGGAGTCTGAATAACCACCGCCCCATCGTGCATAGGCAACATCATAGGTCATGTAGGGATTTGCTGCAATCGTACTCGCATCAAAATTGACTATTAAATCGTCGAAGCTTCCCTGGGAGTCATTATCGTAGTTGTTGAAAAGTGCCGACTTCGAAGAGTTTCCAAATCCACCCGCTGTGCTAGATAAGGTCCATGATCCTCCGTTGTCTTGATTATAAATTGACCATCCATTTGGGATGAAATTACCTTCGAAATCTTCTTGTACTAATGTCGGTAAGGAGTAAAAACTCACTTGAACATACAAACTGTCGATGTCGCTTTGGCCACTGGCATCGGTTACTTGTAAAACAGCTAAGTGTGAACCAGCTTGACTAAATAATACCGATGGGTTCCTTTCTGTGGATGTCGCCGGAGAACCTGTCGGGAAAGTCCAATTCCATTGTGCATTGGTGTGGTTTAAATAGGAGTGATCTTCGAAATAAAAGGAATCTAAATCACAAATTCCTATCTGATCTAGTTTGTCTACGTTTATTCGTGCTATTGGAAAGCTCGGTGTTTCATTTAATTGGCTTTCCCAAATGCCCTTTCCATAGGAAGCTAATCGTATCTTGTTGTCTCTAAAAAATGGACGTAAAATATTCCCGTTCGTAAAAGTGGGTAAACCGGCATTGTCTATTACCCAATTCGCCGAATTGTTTCTGTAATAAACGGCTTTGTTTGTCGCAGCATAAATCCCTCCATCTGTTCCAGGGATGTGAACTATGGATTGTATGCTCTCATTATTTAGAATCGAAGTCGTGAGATTGGTCCATGAAGTCGCACCATTCGTAGTTTTGAAGGTTTTAAATCCATTGGCACCATCTGGGTAGGCAATCCATAAATTATTTGCGTTGCTTGGATCGATGGATAATACCATTCTTCTGCTATTTCCAGATGGGATGGTGCAGGTATTCCACGTTAATCCGCCATCGATAGATTTCCAAAGTGTACCCACATTTCCCGAAGCGGGCTGTTGATTTAGATACATAATATTGCTGTTATTGGAACCCACTTCAATGTAGCGAACGTCATTATTAACATTGGTTCCGAAGGTATATAATAAGTTAAAGGACGCACCCGCGTCTGTAGTTTTCCATATCGAATTGTCTTTTCCTAGGTAGCCAATGCTGTAGCAATTGGGATGAAATTCAAATTCACTAGACTCTGCAGCGTAATAACTTTCGTTAGGCGCCATACCAAATGGGGTTCCGGTGATGGGGTCAGCCAGTTGCAAGGGAATAAATTTGCCACCGATATCTGAAAAATACGTTTTTCTATTTATACCAGGATTTACATACCCTGTGGGTGCTTCTCCACCGCCTAATTCTAAAAAATTTCCGCTGCCGTAATTTTCATGATAGGCTAAGTTTCCATTGTGGTATAATCCTCCTACCAATACATCTTCATTCCATCCGCTTCCAAATCCCCAGTAATCGGAACCGTGTACGCCCGACATTTTAAAAAGGAATTGCGAGGTGTAAAAATCATTGGATTTATAAATCCCGCCATCGGTGGAAATCCAAGTAGTATTTCCAATCACTCGAAAGTCTTGGTTGTCGACGTGCAGTCCCAAAGGCCCGCCAACATACCCCGAAACAGAAGCGAAAGTTTGTCCTCCGTTGGTCGAGCGGTATAGATTCAAACCACCAATCAAGATTTCGTCTGCGTTGGTAGGCGAAGCTGCGATGGCACAATTATAAAATCCTTGGTGATAAAGCCAAGTGGCCCAACCAATCGCTAAGTTGACATGGGTAGCATCGTAAGGTCCGCCATCAATTCCGCTTGGATTACTCCAAGTTGTTCCACTGTCATCGCTTTTATAGATGCCAATAAATCCATAATCGTTGGCTTTTGCTTCCCCAATTAAATAAACATAAATTCGATTTGGATTAGCAGGTGTTACAGCAATTCTTGCACCTCCGTCATTTCTCGCTGGATCGGTTGAATTGTACCAACCAGCCGTCTGAATGGTCCATGTAGCGCCAAAATCAGTAGATTTAAAGAATTCGCATTTAATGAGCGTGCTGTTATTCTTCACGCAGTACATTTCGCTGTTGCTATTGGCTTTACATTTAATATCATAGCAGGCAGTTGTGTATAATTGCGTCCAATTGGTACCACCATCTGTAGATCGGTAAAGCCCTTTATCCGTTGCCGCGAAGACAAGTTGTTCATTCCCAGGATTGATAAGGATTTCGTTTACCCCAAAATTGGTTTGCACAAGCACATTGGTCCAAGAAGTTCCTCCATCAGTGGAACGGAAGACACCTTTGTTTCCACCTGCAAAAACTACCAAAGGATTGGTTGGACTTATTTCTATGGCACTCACGCCACTTCCAAAATCTAGTGTCATGGAGCTGTGCGTCCAATTTTGACCACCGTCTATACTTTTGTATACTTCACCCGGTTCTGTTCCGCAATACATGAAATTAGGTTGTGCCAAACATTGATCGACAGCATACACATTCGTTTGACCCGAACCTTGCGTATTATTTTCTTGATAATTCGTAATTGGACCAACAACAGACCAGTTTGAACTCTTGGATTGGCTTTGCTTTTTCAAGTAATCTTGATCTATTTTTTGCACTTGTTCTGCAGTAAAATTAAGCACGAATCCTTGATCATCGATTTTAGTAATCACACTTCTTTTCCATCGCTTGAAATATTGCGTATGGTAGTTTTTTTCAAAATCATGTTCCCTATAAAAGTTTCTGTAGAGTTCACTTACTTCTAGTACATTGGGATTTTCGCCATACATTTTTTGTGCCCATAAGGGTAGGCTGGCAATTTCGGTAGAGGATGGAATTTGTTGCGCTTTGCAAACGAAAGTGGCAGTCAAGAGACAAAATAACACAAGCAATTTCATATAACTATTTTAGGCCTTAAAGATAAATAAAACTTCAGTAATGGATTTTTTATTTGGAAATATTAAAGTGATTCTAATTAATCAGTTAAATTCAATGGATAAATTAATTGTTTGAGGAATTCAAATAATTCATTAAAAAACAGTAGATTAGATGAAAATAAAAAAAGTTGAGTGAAGAAAAATCTCTGCTTAGGCGAAAAAAAACGAGAAATCTGAAAATCGATAAGAGTAGGAAATAATTGTAAAATTAAAATAAATGGAAAATTCTGAAATAAATTCACAATCAAATGACTCAATATTAATTAATGATGAAATTAGAGAGTACCTGAAAGAGACCGCTAAATGGGCTAATTTTCTTGCGATCCTAGGTTTTATAGGCCTTGGATTAATGGCAATTGCAATAATTGCAATGCTTTTTTTGAATGGGTCTAGATCCAATAATTATAGTAATGTAGGTGGAAGTTCATTCATCGCAGTGTTTTATATTTTATTGGCAGTGTTATATTATTATCCGATTAATTACTTATATAAATTTTCTGTTGATATAACAAAAGGTGTAAATTCCAACGATCAAGAATTATTTACTTCTGGGTTTAAAAATTTAAAATCACTTTTCAAATTCCAAGGAATTTTAACAATAGTAGTTATTTCAATTTATATCTTTATTTTTTTGGGAATTTGGTTGTTGACAAATTAAAAATAGTAAAAGTTACTGAAAATAATATATATGGATTATAGTAACCAATTGAAAAAAAAAACAGCGAGAAATCTGAAAATCGATAAGAGTAGGAGCAAAATTTAAAAATTAAATATTATGAAAAATTTATTGATTTTAGCAACTATGTTGCTCACTTTTGGGTTTGCCAATGCACAGAAAATATTTAGTGTTTCAAATCAAGCTTATGCTGATGTTAAAGTATTTGTTGTAGATAATCAGGCATATGCAGATTTGTTGGTTTATAAAGTGTCAAATCAAGCTTATGCAGGGAAAAATGATGGTAAATGGTACTTTGTAGATAATCAAGCATACGCTGACAAGAAAATATTTTTCGTGAGTAACCAAGCCTATGCAGATTTAAAAATATTTTTCGTGAATAATCAAGCTTATGCTGGTTGGAAAAATGCGTCTAAGAAAAGTTTGATGTATTAAACTAGGTTGACTTTCAGTCATAAAACACATAACTAAACGAGGCGTAATCAGCTTAGCCACACAATAAGAAAAATAATAAAATTAAGAATATGAAAAAATCATTTATTTTAGCTACATTTTTGTTGACTTTTGTTGCTGTAAATGCTCAGAAAGTAGCGGGCTCCAAAATGACGTGGGTGCAACTTTACCCCATTCTTAAAAAGAGTTTATTAGAAAGCACCTGTGAGCCTTCCGTAATATTTGAAGAAAATACCAATGGTATCGGTGTCAACTCCGAAGAATCTGACTTCTTTCTTTCCGCATGGGGATGGGATTTTGTGAGCCGGCCATTATTGATAAAAGATATTGATAATGATGGCCTTATTGATTACACCATTGAAATGTCTAATGAAGGCGGTGGTTGTGGAGGCCAAGTTGGTTTAGAAGAAAGATGGACTTTATTTGGTTCAGATCCAACTAACTTCATCTTTACGCACTTAATTCCGTATGAATCTGAAACTGGGGACTGGGTGGAAAATTGAATTTAACTGCTATCTGTACATCAATAAGTTAAGTGCTTAATACACCAAAGGTATGGCTTATAAACGGGGAACTAAGTTCCAATTTTTTAACAATTACTTAGAAATGCCAACTTTAGAAATCCTTATTATTCTCCCATTAGTACTCGAAGCATAAACATATTAGTACTTTCAAAAGTCCACCTTTACAGTTAAGTACTTGAAGATAATATTTATGGTAACTTCGTAAAATAAAAACTTTCACGAGTAGAATTCTACGTCTAATACGGGAATTAATATAGAAATAGATGAGCATACAAACGGTTCTTTTTGCCTTAATGTTAACTATTCTAACTAATTGTTTTTCTCAAAAAGAAGTTAATCCTTTAGTCCCTATACCTTCAATAGATAGTAATAATGTGATAATGGATTCTTACCCATTGGAGATTCAAACTACGTCTTTACATCTCAATCCGGATAGTGTTTTTTGGAAGTGGAATCTGCAACCTTTTTCGGTTATGCCGATTGAGCATAGAATTTATTTCAGAATTTTTAATGAAGAGGGCAAGGAGCTGTTTAGTGAGGAGGAAACTAACTTGACTGATCCGGAAAAGAGTGGGAATAATAGTCAAGTAGGCAATTATTTACTATCCGAATTGGATGATGCTAAACAGGGTTTTAAGATAGCAACAGTAGACACTTCTACCCATCGCTTTAAATATTCTGAAGAATACCTATGGCTTCCGTCTCATGCTAGGACTCAAAATTTATCAGAAAAAAGCAATTACAAAAATTTAAAAATAAAATACTTCCTTATAAAAAACGAAACTAATATAAACGAAAGCACTTTCGGGATTGGTATGGTAGATATTGAATCTAGCGATACAATGAAAATTTATGGCTACTGTTCAGATATTTATGATTACTTTATTGATATAAAATTTCAAAAAGGGACTTTTTTATTTTCTGTTCCGAAAGGTATTTATTCTTCTGATAAGTTTAGGTTTATGAAAATAAGTGAATCGGAAATAATTCCCATTATTACTCCTCGAAATTATAAAAAA
>JBILCD010000202.1:0-4534 GCA_044353285.1 Crocinitomicaceae bacterium
AAGGCAAACGAATTAAAAGAATCGCAGAAAAGTATACGAGTAATCAGGGTAAATAATAAATAATGAGTAAGGCTAGTAAACATTTAATATTTAGGGCGTATCTAATTTATTTTGGATTTGTTGCTGCTATGTTAGTCGTGCTATATTATACGGTATCACTCCAATTCGCTAGCAAAAAAAATGGAGAGGCTTCATTGGGTTCAATTAAGGTAAGAACAGTAGATCGAACCCCTAGAATGGGTGAAATCTTAGACGCCAATCTACTTCCTCTGGTAACATCCGTGGCCTACTATAATATTTATATGGATCCTACTGTCGTAAATCAGAAGATGTTCGATGCAGAGGTGTCAGCCTTAGCCGAAGGGTTGGGTAAAATTAATCCAATAAAAACAGCAAGAGAATGGGAAAATCAAATTCGAGCAGCACGATTAAAAGGGTCTCGCTATCTAATAATTAAGAAATTAGCTACTAATACTGAAAGAAATCAATTTCGAAAACTTCCTATTTTTTCTGAAGGAAGAATGAAAGGTGGAATTATTGATAATGAGATCATAATTAATCGTAAAAAACCAAATGGCGATTTACTTGGGAGAACTCTTGGGTATCGTAAAATTATTGATGGTAAGGTCGTAGAATGCGGCATTGAAGGGGCATTTTATAATTTCTTAAAAGGAGAGGTTGGTGCCGAGGTCGAACAAAAAATTTCATCGGGTTGGAGAAAAACAGGTCAAATTTTAAAAGATGCGGTCGAAGGTGCGGATGTCGTTAGCACCATTGAAAAAGAAATTCAGGAAGTTGCTCATTCAGAATTAGAAAAGCAGTTAAAAGAAATGGATGCTAGAAGCGGATCTGTGATTGTCATGGATGTAAAAACTGGCTATGTTAGAGCGATTGTTAATTTGTCTAAAAATGCGAATGGCTTATTTTCTGAAAACTTTAATGATGCTTTTGGGTCTCTTGAGTCTCCCGGGTCTACATTTAAGTTAGCTTCTTTAATGGCCGCTCTAGAAGATAAAAAGATAACGATTAATGAAAAGGTAAACGCAAAAGGTGTTTACCTTATTCATGGGGCTAAATTATCCGATTCTAATCATGGAATAGGCTATGGGGAGATAACAATTCAGCAAGCGTTTGAAAAATCCTCAAATGTAATCGCTGCTTTAATGGATAGAATTTATAAAAATGATCCGGAGAAATTGATGGCTCGGCTCGACGCTTTTGGAATCACAAAGCCTCTTGGTATTTCTTTGACTGGCGAAGCGCCACCTGATATTCCTCGTCCTGGCGATTCGCGTTGGTCACCTTTATCCATTCCTTGGATGTCGATTGGATACGGAATAAGGCAAACTCCTCTTCAAACCTTGGCATTTTATAACGCTGTAGCAAATAATGGAAAATTGTTGCGCCCGCAATTTGTTCAAGAAATTATAAGGCATGGAGAATCAATTAAAAAGTTCAATCCAATTGTGCTTAATGAACAAATATGCTCAAAAGAAACTATTGCGATTTTAAAAGCATGCCTCGAAGGGGTAATGACACGAGGTACTGGTTCAGCTTTATCTAAACCTGAAATAGGTTCTGGATACCAATGCCCACAATTTAAAATTGGAGGTAAAACAGGAACAACCAAATTACTTGGAAAAAATAATGAGTACTTAGATGAGAACAATAGTGTTTATCAAGCTTCTTTTGTTGGATATTTTCCAGCGGATAAGCCTCAGTATTCCTGTATTGTTGTAATAACAGACCCCAAAAAAGAATATTATGGTGCTAAAGTAGCCGGAAGGGTTTTTGTTGAAATTGCAAATAAAGTTTGGGCCTCTTCATTCGATTATCATCAAGCAATTAACGCCATTAAGCCAACTAAATTAGCGCCGCCAGTGGTTAAGCCGGGATCAAAAGATGATGTAATTAATGCACTGAAGTCACTAGGATTAACGTATACTCAAAATCAAACAGGTGATTGGCTGTCTTCGATTACAACGGAAAGTTCAATCGATCTTAGTAAGTATTTGATTTATGATGGCTTTGTTCCTAATGTCATCGGAATGGGTGCTAAAGATGCTGTTTATCTTTTGGAAAGTAAAGGGTTAATAGTCCAAATATTTGGTCATGGCGCTGTCTTTCATCAAAGTGTAAATCCAAACACCAAACTATTTAAAGGGGGATTAATTCAATTACAGTTAAAATGAGAAAACTAAGCGATCTTCTTCATGCTGTAAATTATAAGCGAATTATCGGTGATGATAATCGCGAAGTTAATGAACTCGTTTTCGATTCTCGAAAAGCTCATTCGAAGTCAATGTTTTTTGCAATCGTTGGTGCAAACCATGATGGACATGATTTTATTAGTAAAGTAGTGAAGAATGGTTGCACCGTTGTAGTGGTCAATAAAGAACTCGAGGTAAGTGATGGGCTAACTCAAATTATCGTAGAGGATACGCACAAAGCCTTGTCATTAATTGCATGTAATTTTTTCGACAACCCTTCCAAAAGATTAAGGCTTATTGGTGTTACTGGTACAAATGGTAAAACAACAACCGCAACATTATTATATAAGCTATTTACCGATATAGGCAATCAAGTTGGCTTGATTTCTACGGTTGTCAATAAAATTGGAGAGCTTGAAATTCTCGCAACTCATACCACTCCTAATCCAATCGCATTAAATGAGCTCCTTGCCGAAATGGTCAGCAAAGGTTGCTCTTATTGTTTCATGGAAGTTAGCTCGCATGCAATTCATCAAAATAGGATTTTAGGATTGCAATTTTTCGGTGGGGTATTCACAAATATTACCCATGATCATCTTGATTACCACGAAACTTTTGCAGAATATATACGGGTAAAAAAGTTATTTTTTGATGGGCTTCCCGAAAATGCCTTTGCACTTAGTAATCAAGATGATAAAAATGGAGCGGTGATGCTTCAAAACACAAAGGCTTCAAAGCATTTTTTCGCCTTGAAATCAATGGCGGAATTTAAAGGGAAAATTATTCAAAATGATTTTGATGGACTTCTGCTAAGCATTAATAATGTGGAGGTGCTAACCCAGTTAATTGGTGAGTTTAATGCGTCAAATTTGCTCGCTGTATATGCTGTGGCAAAGCTATCTGGGATTGATGAGCTAGTTGCTTTAACTAGCTTAAGTAGTTTGCGCTCTGTTGAAGGACGTTTTCAGTACCTAAGGAGCACCTCAGGGATCACCGCCGTGATTGATTATGCGCATACGCCAGATGCCTTGGAGAATGTCCTCGATACCATCCAATCGCTCCGCAAACCACAAGCTAAAATTATCTCAATAGTTGGATGTGGTGGCGATAGAGATAGAACTAAAAGACCTAAAATGGCTAAGATAGCAGTAGCGAAAAGCGATCATGTTATCCTTACTTCTGATAATCCTCGAACCGAAGATCCACTTTCTATACTGGATGAAATGAGGTCAGGTCTCAACGATATAGAAGGTGTTTTGGCACTTACAATTCCTGATAGAAAACAAGCTATCCAGACGGCAATCGTAATTGCTAAGCCTCACGACATCATTCTTATCGCTGGAAAAGGGCATGAAAAATATCAGGAAATAAATGGTGTAAAATACGATTTTGATGATTTTAATACGGCAAATGAATTGTTTAACCAAATGAAAAAATAAGATGCTATATTATTTATTTGATTACCTAGACAAACTTAATTTTCCCGGAGCGGGCTTGTTTGATTTCATCTCCTTTAGAGCGGCTTTAGCAATGATTACATCTTTAATCATCTCTATTCTGTTTGGTAAAAAAATTATCAATGCATTGCGAAAACAACAAATTGGGGAAACAGTTAGAGACCTCGGATTAGCAGGTCAAATTGAAAAGTCAGGTACGCCAACAATGGGTGGAATCATTATCCTGTCTGCGATATTAATTCCAACACTTCTTTTTGCTAAGCTGCATAATATTTATGTAATCACCATGATAATTGCAACGATTTGGCTTGGATTGATTGGTTTTTTAGACGATTATATTAAAGTTTTTAAGAAAAATAAAGAGGGCCTAAAAGGCCGATTTAAAATTGTTGGGCAAATTGGGGTTGGCATTATTGTCGGTGCTATGCTTTATTTTTCGGATGATGTTACCGTGCATAAAAGAGTACCTGCCGATTATAAATTAGCTAAAGAAGAAACCTTTGTTTCTCATAAACATCATCAAAATGAAGGGGAAAATTATAAGTGGATAAAAACGGATGACATGACAACCACCATTCCTTTTTTTAAAGGAAATGAGTTCAATTACAATTGGTTAATCGGTGACTCTAACAAATCCTTTGGTTGGTTATTGTTTATTCCTGTTGTTATTTTTATCGTGATCGCTGTGTCAAATGGCGCTAATATGACAGATGGCCTTGATGGTTTAGCCACAGGGAGCTCCGCAATTATTGGTCTCGCTTTAGCAATATTTGCTTATGTAAGTTCAAATGTAACCTTCGCGGATTACCTAAATGTCATGTATATTCCCTTGGCGGAGGAATTAGTGATTTTTATTGCGGCTTTTGT
>JBILCD010000203.1:0-4524 GCA_044353285.1 Crocinitomicaceae bacterium
AGAACTCGATAAAATTGAAGGTATTGATCGCTACAGAATTTCATCCATTGAGCCGAATTTGTTGAGCAATGAAATTATTGATTTTTGCCTGCGCGATTCCATTCGTTTTGCACCACATTTTCATATTCCTTTGCAAGCAGGTTCCGATCGTCTCTTAGTATTAATGCGGCGTAAATACCTTCGAAATATATACACCGACCGTGTAAATCAAATTAAACAGCTACGACCTGATGCCTGCATCGGTGTAGATGTAATTGTCGGTTTTCCTGGTGAAACGGATGACGATTTTAACGAAACCGTAAATTACTTGAGTGATTTAGATATTTCCTACTTACACGTGTTTACTTATTCAGAAAGAGCCAATACCACTGCAATAAAAATTGGAGAAAGCGTACCAATGGAAGTCAGACGAAAGAGAAGTAAAGCCTTACACCTGCTTTCAGAGCAAAAAAAACGTAACTTTTACCTATCAAATATCGATACAACAAGAGAAGTATTATTTGAACAAGAAGAAGATGAAGGATTTATGTATGGTTTTACAGAGAATTATATTAAAGTTAAATTTCCATACAATAAAGCTTTAACCAATACATTTCAAACCCTTAACTTAGTTGAAATAGATCGAGATGGAATAATGCTTTGCGAGCCTAAAAAAGAAGTATTAGAATTGAACTAAACAAAAAAATGAAAACAATTTACATAACCCGGAGAGAAACCTTCAATGCGGCACATAAATTATATCAGCCCAACTGGACAGAGGAAGAAAACAATTTAGTGTTCGGAAAATGCGCCAATAAAAATTGGCACGGACATAACTTTACCTTATTTGTTACCGTAAAGGGAGTCCCAAATAAAGAGACAGGTTTCGTTATGAATCTAAAAACACTAAGTGAAATAATAAATACGCACGTTATCGAATCACTTGACCATAAAAATCTAAACCTAGACGTTTCTTATCTTACAGGCATAATGGCTTCAACTGAAAATTTAGCCATTGCGATTTGGGATCAATTAGCGAATGAAATTGAAAAGAATGGTGGGGAATTAGCAAAAATAAAACTCATTGAAACAGAAAATAATTTTGTAGAATATTTCGGTGGAAAAGAACCATTTTGATTGTTATGTGTCTTTAATATATAAAACTGAAAAATTTTGAAACAAAAAGAACTAGAAGATAATTACAGGGCAATTCTTACCCATTTGGGTGAAGATATCAAGCGAGAAGGATTGGAAAAAACACCTGAGCGAGTAGCTAAAGCCATGGCTTTTTTAATGAATGGATACGATGTAAATCCTGACGATCTCATTAAAAAAGCAATTTTCCATGAAGCATATTCAGAAATGGTGATTGTGAAAGATATCGAAGTGTACTCCATGTGTGAGCACCATATGTTGCCATTTTTCGGAAAAGCTCACGTAGCTTATATTCCTGATGGTAAAATAGTTGGATTAAGTAAAATTCCAAGGGTTGTAGATGCCTATTCTAGGCGCCTGCAAGTGCAAGAAAGATTGACAATAGAAATAAGAGATTGTGTTCAGCGCACCTTAGAACCTAAAGGAGTGGCCGTTGTAATTGAATGTTGCCACATGTGTATGCAAATGAGAGGTGTGCAAAAGCAAAATTCAGTTACCACGACAAGCGCATTTACAGGATTATTTATGAATAATGAATCTACTAGAAAAGAATTTATTAATTTAGTACAAGCGAAATTACATTAACCTTTAAATAGTAAAATTATGAGCAATACATTAGACAACAATAATGCACTAACAGCAGCAGCTAGCAGAGCATTTTTCAGAAGTGTGTATACGTATATGTTTGGAGCACTTGGTATTTCTGGAATTATTGCCTACACAGCAGGCACCCCGGAATTTATGGATACTTATTTCAGATCCGAAAGCGGGCTTTCCCCACTATTTTGGCTGGTTATTTTCGCTCCAGTAGGCTTAGGATTATTGATTCAAATGGCTTACAATAAACTTTCTCTAGGTTTGTTGACCTTACTTTTTATCGCTTACTCCGCCTTAATGGGTTTAAGTTTATCCGTAATTTTTCTAATATACACTGAAGGAGCCATTTTTTCCACATTTTTTGTGACTGCTGGTGCATTTGCAGGGATGGCTATTTTAGGATATACTACGAAAACAGACCTTACTAAATTCGGTAGCCTATTGTATATGGTTTTTATCGGAATGTTCATTGCAGGAATCGTAAACATTTTTATGAAAAGCGATTCTATGGGATTCATTATTGCCTGTTTGGGAGTGTTTGTCTTTACAGGATTAACAGCGTATTCGATGCAACAACTAAAAGGTGTTGCGGAATCACCAGATTATTCTGAAGAGCAACGAAATAAGTTAGCCTTAATCGGTGGATTACAATTGTATATCTTATTTATCAATTTATTCTTATCGCTTCTCCGGATATTTGGAAGTAGAAACTGATTATTAAGACTTCGTTAAAAATAACGACATTTATTCCTGATAAATGGGTAGCAATAGTAATCTTTTTTTAACTTTGAAAAAAAATAATGTATGTCAGATAATTTCTTTGAAGAATCAACTGTCGCTCTCGGAACAATTTATACAATTTTTGTGATTAGCGTAATTGTTTCTATTTTAGTTTGGGGATAATTTTTCCTTGCAGTTAAACTACCACTAAGGTAATAACGAAATGGCGATTGATGCGATCTTTTCATGGTATATTGAAAAACGCATTCATCGTATTGCTAATTATACAAACAACCCTCTTTTTTGCCAGGAAGATGTATTATCTACCCTAATTACCAAAGCAGGAAATACCTCATTTGGAAAGCACCATAGATTTGAAAACATCTCAAGTTATGAAGACTTTTCTACCTCAGTTCCCATCCAGGATTACACAACACTTAAGCCTTTTATAGAAAGAGCCATCGCTGGAGAATTTGATGTTCTTTGGCCCGGAAAGACAGATTCTTTTGCTAAATCATCTGGTACTACTGGTGATCGAGTAAAAATACTTCCCATTACAAATGATGCTTTGCACGAAAATCATTTTGCCGGTGGAAAAGATTTATTGGCTAATTACTACCTTAACCACCCATCCAGAAAGTTATATTCTAAAAAACATTTAGTCATAGGCGGTAGCGCCGATTTAACACAAAAAAATGCAAACGGATTTATCGGAGATCTATCTGCTATCATTGTAAAAAACTTACCCTGGTGGACCGAATATCGGCGAACCCCATCGGTAGAAATTGCCCTTAATCCTGATTGGGAATCAAAACTACAAGAAATGGCGAAAGCCAGCATGCCAGAAAACATTGGGATTATAACTGGTGTGCCAAGTTGGACTTTGCTACTCATTAAACGAGTACTAGAGCTTAGCGGAAAAAAAGACCTTCATGAGGTATGGCCAAATCTAGAACTGTATATGCACGGAGGAATGAATTTTGCCCCTTATGAAAAGGAATTTAAGAAATTGATTCCATCTGAAAAAATGAACTATGTTGATTCATATAACTCATCAGAAGGCTTTTTTGGAATGCAAGATCAGTTAGGCTCAAAAGAACTACTATTAATGACAGATTCCGCTGTGTTTTATGAATTTATTCCTATGGATTCCTTCGATGGCTTAAACTCGAAAATAATTATCCCATTAAGCCAAGTTGAATTGAATACAGAATATGCATTAGTACTTAGCTCATCTTCAGGATTGTGGCGATATATTATAGGAGATACATTGCACTTTGTATCCTCCTCTCCATATCGGTTCTTAATTTCTGGAAGGACGACACACTTCATAAACTGTTTTGGCGAAAAAATGATTGTTCAACATGCCGAAAGCGCATTAACAGAAGTTTGTCACCGACTAAATGCACAAATCAGTGATTTTACGGTAGGGCCATATTTTAATGAAATAGGCTCAAATGGAGGCCACGAATGGCTCATTGAATTTGATAGAGAACCAGCATCACGAAGTAATTTTGAGGAAGAAATAGATAATGCTCTAAAAAAATATAATTCAGATTATGAAGCTAAGCGTTATCGAAATATGAATATAAGTTTTCCGAAATTTCGATATTTACCTAAAGGTTCTTTCGAAAATTGGCTAAAAATAAAAGGGAAATTAGGAGGGCAACATAAAGTACCCAGATTAATGAATGATCGGAGCATAGTAGAGGAACTAATACTAATCAATAAGCTATGATGGTCTACCTTTTTATTCTTGCTCTGCTGCAGCCTCAAGCGCATAAACAAACGCACTCTTGGATAAAGATTGATGAAAAGGATATTCCTTCAAATACTGAAAATTGGGCCATAGACGGATTAGGAAACTACTATTTCTGTTCGAATCAAGAGATTATCAAAACAAATTCGGAAGGAAAAAAACTCTACCAAATGAGCCTTAAAAAACAAGGGGAAATAAGCAAAATAGTGCACATTAACGCCCTTAAAATGCTTATGTTTTCAGAAATACAGCAACAAATCTGTTTCTTTGATAATACACTTAGCAATAATGGCAATTGCATTCAAATGGAGGAC
>JBILCD010000048.1:0-13075 GCA_044353285.1 Crocinitomicaceae bacterium
TATCAACGTTGGTAGCTTGGTATTTATAGTTTTCAAAATTTATTTCTTCCAGCTCTTTTCCTTTATGGATGTATACGTAATCAGCAACTGAATCTTTTGGGCTTGAAATAAACACAAGATACTTTATAGAATCTGACCAAATATTACTTTTGAAATCATAGTAAGGAAAGCGCATTATGTCTACCAAAACTTCGTTGTCTTTAAGGTTTTTTACCTCATCCCGAGAGGAAAATGTGCGATTCATCTCAGAAAAACCAATCGAATAGCTGTTCAATTTTGATTGAAGTTCAGTAATTTGTTTTTCAAGTAATATTATCTGAGATTCTTTTTCTTTTCTTTTAACCAAGGTCAACTCATTGTACTTTGAAAGCTGAAATTCAGACGTTGTGAGCTCATCAAATAGCGTAATGAGCACCTTGTCATCAGACAATTCAATTCGTCTCCTCAATTGCTCTTGATCAGATCCAATAATGCCATTGATCGCTAGCCACTTATTATGCAAAGTAGAAATTTTAGAACTTTCAATGCAAGAAAGGCTTGCAAGATGTTGAATGGATAATTCTATCGTTTTCTTGTATGAAGATTGAATAACTGGAGTTAAGCCAATCTTGTTTTTTGAAAAAGAATTTATTGAAACATCTAAAGACTGAGTGAAAAATTCTATTGCTTTGTTATAGGCGCCTAAATTAGCGTAAGTGAATGCTATGTTATTTAGGCTCAAGGCATAATAAGGGTGTTCTTTCCCTACTACTTTTTCATAAATTTCAAGTGCTAATGAATTATATTCCAGCGCTTTGCTATAGTCGCCTAAATCGGAATAATTTGCTGCTATATTAATTAAGCTCATTGCATAATCTGGATGTTCTTTTCCGATTACTTTTTCTCTTATTGCAAGTGCTAATAAGTTATATTCCAAAGCTTTATTATAGTCGCCTAAATTCAAGTAATTTCCTGCAATGTTATTTAAGCTTCTAGCATAATTAGGATGTTCTTTTCCGAATGCCTTCTCCCTAATTTTAAGTGCTAATAAATTATATTCCAGCGCTTTGTCATAATCGCCTAATAACGAGTAATTTCCTGAAATGTTATTTAAGCTCAAAGCATATTTTGGATGCGCTTTTCCAAATAGTATTTCTCTAATTTCAAGTGCTAATAAGTTATATGCCAGCGCTTTGTCTAAGTCGCCTAATAACAAGTAATTTCCTGCAATGTTATTTAAGCTCATAGTATAATCAGGATGATCTTTTCCGAGCACTTTCTCTCTAATTTTGAATGCTAATAGATTATATTCTAGCGCTTTGCTGTAGTTGCCCAAATCCGAGTAATTTAATGCTATGTTATTTAAGCTTGTAGCATAATCAGGGTGATCTTTTCCGAGCACTTTCTCTCTAATTTCAAGTACTAATAAATTATATTCCAGCCCTTTGTTATAGTCTCCTAACTCCATGAAATTTCCTGCTATATTATTTAAAATCAAAGCATAATCAGGATGTTCTTTTCCGAAAACTTTCTCGCTAATTTCAATTGTTTGTAGATTCAGATCGCGCGATCTAATATAATTTCCCATATTTGAATACCCCAAGGCTGTCCAAAGCCGAATCCTGATAATTGTGCTATCAATTTTTAAATTATTTTTTTCAATTAAATTTATAAGTTGTTCACCTTTTTCCACTATAATTGGATTGTTTCTAGTAGCAGTTGCTTCCCAAAAAGCCTGAGCGGTTTCTTTAATAATTTGTGTGTTGGCACTTATTGAATTAAGTATTAAAAGTAAGAATAGTAGTTTTTTCATAGCTTTTTTACTCCCCCACCAATATAAATGCACCCCAATAATACGGCTGAGGGTACTTGGCCTTGATTTCTAATTGTGTTTTGTTGAATGCTTCGCGGATGGTCGTTTTTTCGTTGAGCCAGATTTCGTAGAAACGAGACATGAATTCTTGGGTGACTTTATCATCTACTTTCCATAGCGACATGATGATGTTTTTGGCACCAGCATTCAAACACCCTTGTTTCAATCCAAATACACCGTCCCCATCTTTAATAACACCACGACCAGTCTCACACGCACTTAATACCACGAGCTTAGTGTTTTCTAAATTTAACAAAGAAGTTTCAAAGGCACTTAAATACCCATCTTCGCCCCCTTTAGATTTATTATTGCTACCGGCCAATAATAAACCAGAATTAAGCATTGGCAAGGAATTTTCTCCTTTGATATTTTCCATAAAAAAACCGTGTGTAGCAATATGGAGAATTTTAGGGCTGTTTATATTTTTGATGTTTTGCTCTGAGGCATCATTTCCGATTAAAACATCTGTTTTAATCTCTTTTTGAATTAAAAACTTGTTAATTTGATCAACTTCAACTTTTGTGCCTGGTAGGTTTTTGGCAGCAGCTCCTCTTGTGTTGTTAGTATAATAATCAATTAAATTTATTCTTGTCGAATCTTGGATTTGACTATTTGAAAGGGGAGAAATGTTTGAATAATTTGGAAAACCAACCAATACTGCAGAGGTTATACTATCAATATCCGAAATTGGAATAGTATTTAGATTATCCAATAAATTTTTTGGGATAATAATCTCATATTTTTCGAGAAGATAAACATTGTTTTTTTTATCATACAACGTTGATACATTAATCGCATTATAGATCCCATCAGGATTGTAATAAATCTTTTTAATACTTGGAGCTATTTGCTCATCTATATTAGACCAAATGCGATCATAAATAAATGAAAAATTTGTTTTTTGACTTTTCTTGGTTACCTCATTATGATAATAATCAACCAAATCGTTTTCATTTTGAATAATGATGGAATCAATTAAAAATATTATATTATCACTTTTTGCTTGAATTATAAAAGTTAAATAATACACTTCCTTTTTAGGCATATTCAAATTAGATCCTTCAAAGCCATTATATATATACTTATAGTTTAGTACAAAAGCGGAAGAGTCATCCAACGAAGATTCAATATCTTGAAATGTTATCCATTTTGAATTCTTCATTTCCCTCTTAATTAACTTCATGTTAAAGGCATATTCTAAATCCTTGATTTCATTATCATTGAAAACATTTTGATTGCCCTGAGTAATGTTTTCTTGATAATTTTTGGATAACTTTTGATATTGATTTTTAGTTGTTTTATCCGATAATCTTAAATATTGATAAAACTGGGCATTCAAATTTGAAATTAATCCGTAATTATTTATTATCAATTCAAAACAGTTTGTAATAATTTTTTTAGTTGGTTTATCATTACCAATTAAAAATCGACCTATAGCAAAATTTAACGAATTTTTTTGGACTTTTCTAGATTGTTCCAAATCTAAATCTGTCATTGATTTAGACGTTCTCTTTAATTTTTCCAAATCATTTTTTTCAATTTGAAAGCAATAGTTAAAAGAAGAATCAACACTACCGTATTCCCATTCAATTTCTTCTAATAATGGCAAATTATTAGAAGAAAAAGCCATTTGTTTAGCCTTTTCAATATTTCCATCTTTTAGTAAGCTTCTAATTTCAAGATCTAATAAATCGGTCTTAGTAACTACATCTAAACCGGGACATGATTGCATAAGACTTGCAAGTTTTTCACTAAAAACAAAACGTTCTTCGTTATCTAATGCAGGGCTAATAATATTATCACATAATAATACAAGTGTTTCAGCTAGAACAATACTTTCATTTAAATTCAGTGAGTTTTTAAACGCAATTATTTTGTTTTTTATTATCAAACTTTTAGCTTTCAGTTTTTCCAAGTCAGCTGAATTTTCCGTTAAAAGATGTAAACCAAATTCACATAAAACTTCATAGGTTAATAAAAAGTACTGATCAATAGTACTTGCAAATTCAATATTAATAGTAAAATGCTCTTTCGCTTTTTTAATCAATAATAAATTAGCTTCAAATAAACTGGTTTGATTTTGCAGATTAACCAAATTATATGTCGCAGATATTATTGATTTTTCATTACTTGGTTGGTAACGATAGTATAAATCAAGCATTTTTTGACGATAGAATTTTTCTAGATTATAATCTTCAGTAATTTCGTAATACGCAATATAATTATCAATTAATTGAAAATATTGCATTGAGTTTTCAGCGTATGTTTTTATTATGTAATTTTCTTTATTAGAAAGAAATGTTAAAGCATTTATAAAATCTCCACTCCCTAAATAGCATTTAAAATAATATCCATTTTCATGGTCATCATATTCATTGATTGGGACTTTGTTTTTTTGTAGAACAGTTAGTGCATTTTTATAATCTTTCTTATCATAAATTAAATGAGAGCAATATTCATTAAATATCCTAACTTTTTCTCCTTCTTTAAGAATGCTAGAACCAGTATTTATTTCATCCCATAAATCATCACATTGTTTCAAATTCCCAACATCGAAATAAAAATCTGCAAGAGCAATTTTCGCGTAGAAATAATCCAAATTAGACTTTGATTCATGAGAACTTATCCATTTTATTAATAATTCTTTACGTTTTAAAGTGTCAATAATGTTTCCTTCTAAAAAAGAAACTGCTTTTCGGAAAACTGAATTATTTTTCCCTAAATTTATTTCAATTTCATTAATTAGTTTAACTGCTTCACTATTATTTAACTCATCATTTTGATAATTTTGAATATAGAATAAATACCAAGCTTTCTCTTCTAAATAACTCGAATATGAATATAAATTAGTAGAATCATAGCTGCCAAGTTTTTTTTTTAAAAGTTCATTGCCACTTTTAAAGTCCCCTTTCATGAGTAAAAAGTCCGCGTAATGTTTCAATGAATTTTCATATTCACTTGAATAAACATGTATTGAATCAAAGATAAAATAGGCTTTATTGTTATAATGGTAATACGAATTATTCCCTTCACTTCTAAGATAGTTCCCGTAGTAATAGTTATAATTTGCAGTTGTTAATGAAATATTCTCAGAAAAAGTTATTTCTTTTAAAATTTCACTAAAAAGGCATTCATTTTTTGTTTTGTTAATTTTTCTGTAGGCATATACATCGGTTAATTTAAGCTTATTATGAAGCATCTTTTCATAATCAGCGATACTATCATAAAATGTAACAAGTTTATTAAGTATCATTTCTTCTAAATCGTAATCTTCAATTCTGTAATAGTATTTGAGATCTCTATTTAGTTTTCTTTCGTAAATAGCTTGAAAATTATTTTTAAACTTATTTTTTTCAATCACCTCATAAAATTCAAGATTTGATAGTTCCATATTTTTAAATTCTTCAAGTTTATAATAACAAATTGAAATATTCGATAAAAGAACCATGGTCAAACTAGAATCAGGGTATTCTGAAATAAATATTGGTTTTAACATTAAATATTCTTTTAATGCATCTTGATTAAATCCTAAATCCATCAATGAAGTGTTTATGGATTGTTTCAAATATAACTTGTCAAAATCTTTCAAATTATTCTGATGAGTTTTGATTATTTTCAAAAACTTTTTGTGAGCGTTATCGGTAAAGTTATTATCGGCTAATCCTCGAGCGTAAGCATGTTCAAAATCTATTAGTTCATTGCTATGTTTACCATATTCATTAGAAATTAATTTTTTATTGAAAATGTAATATTGCTCAGCAACTTTGAGGTCTTTTTTCCATAGTAAATGATAAACACCCTTATTTACGTTATAAATCAAATTGGATTTACTTTCTCTATTTAGACATAAATGTCCCCATTCCTTCATTAATTTTAAAGCTTCTCGAGTTCTTCCCAGTTTTGTTAAATTTGTAAAATAATTACTAATAATAATTGGAGTGTATATTGACTTTTTATAGTTCCCTGATTTTAGAAAATAAAAAGCCTTTCTATAATTTTCTAAGCTACTATCAAGTTGATTATCCTTGTCGTAACAATTACCAATATTGTTGTAGCTTCTACCAATATCAATAGGATCAATATTTTTACATAATAGTCTTTTACTTAAGCAAAAGATATTAATATCTAGTGACTGACTTGAATTTTTTTCATATGAATAGTACCTGCCTAAAAGGTGTAAATTATTGAGTTTACTTGTGTCGCAGTCATCATATTGATTATTAGCCAATCCGCAACAATGTTCCATGATCTTTATTGCTAATAAGTTGTTTTTGTTTTGTGAAAAAAATGAAGCCTTGTTTCTTAAATACGAAACATATGAATTTTCCGAATTGTAAGCTTTTTGAAATTCGGTTTTCAGTTCATCAAACTTTTCATTTTGGATCAAATTATCCAAATCATCCGAAGTGATTTTTTGTCCAAAATCATTTCCTATAAAGACAAAGAATAAAAATGAAAAACAATAAAATCTCATGTTTTAATTCCCTTTCACCACGGGAACCGGCTCTTCCTCCGGTTTTGCAGCATCCACAAACTCTTGGTAAGCATCTGACTTAACATCCATGATTTTTCCTGGAGTCGTGCCCTGTAACACTTCTATTAGACCATCCAATTTTTTATCCTCTTCCGTTCCAGAAAAACCTTGATAAATTGTTGAATTTTGGAGGTTTCCGTAATTATAATTCGTTTTGTAATAATAGCCTGTTGATGGATTATAATAGACCCCCCATCCATGCTTATACCCATTCGAAAAATTACCAATATAAAATGAATTGTCAGCGTGTAAATATGTTCCCCAACCATTGCAGAATCCTTTAGTAAATTCACCTTCATAAACCTCTCCGTTGCTATATTTATATCTTGAATAAGTGGAATAACAATCGCCATACGTGCAATTCCCCATGCGATATCCATTAGCTTCCGTATTGAGTTCAATAATGTATGCTTCTTGCATATACTTTTTCATATCCGCATATGAAATCCACACAAAACCATTATCGCCAAAATCAGTTCCATAACTATTCATTAGCTCAAAACTACCTCCGCATTTTTTGTCATCGTATCCTATTATGCACATAGCATGTCCGCCCTCTATTAGTTCATTCGAAGAAGGAGACCATTTTCCATATCGCATCCCTGAACCAGTAGCAAAAGATTTGGTCACGTTCATTCCTACTGCAATTGGGCTCTTATTGCTTAAAGTATATTTTAATGTGTTTACTAAATCTGATTTATCAATTAGTGCATAAAAATTAGTGATGGTGTATATTGAAGCGATTTCCAAAGCAAACTTATCAAACGCATAAGTAGAATTACAAGAAAGCCATGGCGGCGTATATAAAGGCTTAGACCCATAATTCATTAATACTTCCATTGCATCACCCATATTGGTTCCATTTTGACACCACCCATCACTATAATCGCGAATAAGTGCATAAACAAAATTTGGATCCATAACGCGAACTTGTTTTTTGTAAAAATTTGACTCCCCCATTAATATATTTTGCTGGGTACTTAATAATCCATACGAAGTTGCCCAACCAACGCAAGTCGAAACTTGACCTTGACTTAAAATAGGGGGGCAATAAGCCCTATAAGATATTTTAGAGGGTAAATTTCCTGCGGCATATCCTTGTGACTTTTGTGGTTCATAAGCAGGAAAACGTTCATATTTTTCATTGTCAAATTTTATTCCTTGCGAAAATAATGATGCACTTAAAAGAATACTAAATAAAGAAATTGATAGTTTTTTCATAATTACTGGATTAAATAAACTTTACGGGATTTAAATGAATCATAACGGATGACCCAATCTTGATAAACATAATAGTTATATAAATTTGATTGGTAGATTTGATCTGCAAAAGAAATCAATTGAGTTTCTGTTATTGATTCAAATCCCTTATTCCATTCTGCTAATTGAATATTCTTATCCTGACTATTTTGTATACTCCTATCCGTAAATTTAATACACTTCATTTCATCTAAATTCAATTTTTCTAACACTGTGCTAGAGAAGAAATAAAGAAGTTTAGTAAGGGTATCTTTCTTACTATTTTTATTTGTAAAAAATAAGTCTCCCAAATTCACATCTGTTTTCAAAATTTTATTTAATGGATTTTGGGCGTCATCTACAGGTTGAATTTCGTAAAAAAGTTTATCGAGATTTCGCTTTGATAATGGGTAACTTTCAGCATTAGAAATAAAAGTCTGCTTAGCATGCTCAAAATCTTTTTCATAATGTTGAATGATACCTTCCATCGTTACTAATTGAGGTTGAATAATCTCTTCCAATTCAGATAAATAATTTTTCGATTTTCTTAAATGATTAATTTCTTCTTCCTCCTTGGAAATTTCAAATAGTAAATGAGCAATTGAAAGATTTAAATTACCCAATGTGTAATTTGGAAACTTAACCGCTAATTCAAAGTTTTTTATAGCTTCTGATAACAATTCTTTAATGCCAATTCCTAACAAATCTCTTTGAACTGAAGAGGATAATTTTGTTTTTGAATCAATGAAGATCGGCCATTCATATTGCTGATAGATATTATCACTTTTTATCACAATGAGCATTTGTGATACTCCAAGGTTATTATACAATTCGGCACTTTTAAACCCTTCCAATATAATTGCATTGTATATTTTGGAGGCTAATTCATACTTGCCAGAAACAAGAGCCAAATTTGCAATTTCAAAGCGCTCTAATAAGGCACTCATTTTTAAGGCTGAAATTTTAGCAATCTCTTTCCGATCTTCTAGGGATGGATACCCTTTTAAATTTGGTTTTAACTTAAAATGAGTGTAAATCTTTGTCAGAACATCTTCTGCCAAATGCGTCACCTTATATCCACCTATATGAGCAAAAAACATAGCTTGTTCATCAGCTTGTCGTTCAAAAATACAGGTGTATGCAGAATCTTTTACTTCTTTTAATTTTTTTCTCAATTCTTTATCAGCATAAGCGCTACCAATACGATCAATATTTCTTTGTTCGAGAAAAACATGAGCAAGTTCATGCCCCAACACAAAGGCAAGTGCATTACTTGAATCAGAGCCAAAAGACCTAAGAACTTTTATAAATTCAGAACCAACTCTAATTTTTCCATCCTGACCACCTGAAGCAGCTATATAGTCAATGATCAATTGTTTATCCTCCGTGAAATATTGAAGGACAGGTTTGGCAAGTTGCTTTGTAGAATATAGATTCTTATACAAATCATTATACACCTTAGTAACAAATGCGGGAACTTCTTGGCTTTGAGCGAAGCCATAAATGATGTTTGCGCAAAAAATTAATATGAATATGATTTTCATGATGTTACACTTATGTTTTTTCATAAAATTAGTTAAAATAAATCTATTTTTGGTTACCTTTTTCAAGATCGAGTATAAATTATCAAACCCAAGAAAATCTATATTATGAAAACATTTTTACTCGTATTAGCAACTGTATTTATAACAACACAATACAAGGCCCAAAATAATGAAGCCCCAAGCGCTGAACAAATGGCTGAATGGCGCAGAATAGCACATGAAGAAGGGCAAAAAACAGTAGTAAGCTCAACCATAAAAAACTTTTTTAGAAATAAATTAATATTTCTTGTTATTGGAGGTGCTGTTGTTTTAATCGGAGGAGCTTTTGCTGTTTCTAACAAAGATCAAAACCAATAAAAATTTAAGTTATGAAAAATATACTATTCGTTCTATTCCTTCTAACAACAGGAATTACTTTTTCTCAGGTTCAAGCTGCTCAAAGTCTTCTCTCTGGGTGGGAAAGAGTTTACATTAAAAATGTTGGTTTTATTGATATGCCTCAAAACATGGAAGTTCAGGCGGGCACCTATCAAGAAATTATGAATAATTACTATAATAGAATCGAGATTGATGCACCCCAACTTGTATTTCAACAAAAAGGCCTAAACAACAATAACAGTGGGTCTTATCAAACTTACGGCAGAGTTATTGTTCAAACACAAATCGGAAATTACGGCGATTTCGAGCCCTTGTCATTTAATATCTCTACAGTGACCCCTGCCGAAATCTCCGAATTAAATTCAAACCTTAAGCAAACAACAATTAGTGATTTGCAATCAATTGGTCACAGGCTAATCGAATGGTTTCCTTTGAGAGTAAGAAAAATAAATGGTTTGCCATGCATTCATGTTTCATATAAACGTCAACTTGGATCTAATCCAATTGTACTTGTAAACTATTATATTTTTCAAAATAACGACCGAATGCATGGCTTAACACTTTCGTATCGAGTTGCAGAAACAACAATTTGGAAAACTGATTTTGATCGAATTTTAACTAGCTTCAGAATTACTAACATTAAATAAAATAGTATCATGATTCGATTAATACCTACGTTACTTTCTTTGATGACTACTTTCCTATTTCAAGCTCAAGAATATCGAGGTCGTGGAGATTACGAAATGGATGAAGAAGATATCATTTCACAAGGCAATTGGGAACATTTTAACTTTTCAGGGACGGAACAATTTTTAATGTTATTTGGTGTAATTATATTTTTTATTGGTTTTGCTGCTTCCAAAGGCAGTCAAGAGAAAAAAGAAGGTTGCCTTTATCCTGGAATGATGATCCTTGGTGTTATTTGTGTTTGGCCAATAATTTCAGGCATACTTGGACTCTTAGGAAAGGCTGTTTATTACTTGGTGATTTTCGCACTAATTATAGGCGGAATATATTTGTTATTCGAATTCATAAAATCACTATTTTCGAAAGATTAAAAACAACTTCAATTTATTCCATATTATGTTTTTCAACCTTAATAGGTCAAATAAAAATTCGATGGTGACTTATATTTAAAAAATAGTGATTGAAAAACATCTTTTTTCCCAAAGGTTTCAGCGTAATCAATATAATAAAATTCCTCGTCACGCATATTTAGAATAGTTGAAACATAAAAACTATTCTGTACTGTTTTTTTAGAATTAAGCAGTGCATCAATCTGGTAAGTGATCGAATTTAAAAACACAAAAGGACTGGTTTCATTGGTAAATTGTATACTATCAATTTCTTTAAAAGCAGTGTATTTTAATAAATCTTGATGTCGGAATCTATCAGAAACAATAGAAAATTCAGAAATTATTTTCCCTGATTTACTGGGTATTTTAATTACATTTTGTTCAGCCATAGATACTGAATACCCTACTGAATTTGTGGTATTAGACATAGAAGATTGGGTTGATGATAAACTTTGCGTTGTCGATTTACCCTTGGAATTAGTTGATATTTGTGAAAAATATGAGGTGGCAGAATTTGTACTTGTTGTTGTACTATTTGTGTTTTCCGAAGCCACTATATTGCCAGCAGTACGTGAAATTCCTGAGGAATATGTATAGGTCCTATTTTGGAAGTAATCATATGAAATGCCATTTAAAACAAAAAAACATTCAGTCAAGTCAATTGAAATAAGATGATCAGATTTGTTGTAAAACAAAAAAGTTGGATTGCCATTTTTTGACCAAAGATCATATGAAATGGAACAAACTGAATCCTCAAAAACTAAAAGACCTTTATCTACTTTAAGATCTGGGGCTTCCGTTTTATATAACTGAAAATTATTAATTGGCGCACAAGATGTTATCAATAAGAAAAGACCTAAGAATAAAGTTAGTTTATACATTTTTAGCTAGTTAAAGGTTTAATTAAAATATTATCAAAATCTTATTGATTCTTATACAAATTAGGACAATTAGAACGACTTAACCAAGCCTTTGACCTGAGTTGTCTAACTATTTTTTGAGTTGAGTTCGGTTTTAACTTGGATTGTCAAAGGAAACTTAGAATTTTAAAAAATCAAAAAGCCCTAAAAAACAAAAACCCTAAGAGTTTTGATACATCCTAGGGTTTTCTAATCCTCCAGCCATAGAGGCTTTTCTTTTTAACGCTTTAACGTTCTGTGCGGTCTGGATGGGCTTCTCGGCTCAGCGCACTTTCAAGAACTTAAGGCATCAATTTGATCTTCTCTCTAAAATGCAATTCTCACTATAATATTTAAAGGTTTTTCCGTTCAATTTATTTTCTCTAATAACCACTGATTTTTTTTCTTGATTTAATTGAGTTATTTCTATAAAAAGAATATCACCATTCTTTTCTGACATAACGAAATGAAGTGTATCCGCAACAAAATAGTAAGAAATAAAGTTTCCAAACAAAGATTTTTTTCGATCGTCGTACCAAATTGTATTGGCAGTAATTTTAAACCCGAAATATTTGAATTTACCTTTTGCCTTCTTTTTTTTCACTTGACTAATTGTATCGAAATCATCTATCTTGGAATTTAATTTAGAAACACTTAGATCATTAATTGTAAGGTAAACAGAAACGAATTTCTCTCCATCATCTGGTTCCAAAAAGGTGTGGTCAATTTTTTGACAAAATAAAGAAAATGGGATCCAAAAGAGAATTAACATAAAAACCCAGCTTTTAGAAAATTGATTAGATACAATTTTTGACATAATTAACGTGTGTTTTTAGAAGATAATTGATTTCAATTCAATAGCTATTAAACTTTTGTATTTTATATAGTTACACAATTAAAAAACACTAATTCTATTTAGATAAAATAAATAATGGCTTAAACCAAAAAAACAAAAACCCTAAGAGTTTTGATACATCCTAGGGTTTTCTAATCCTCCAGCCATAGAGGCTTTTCTTTTTAACGCTTTAACGTTCTGTGCGGTCTGGACGGGACTCGAACCCGCGACCCCATGCGTGACAGGCATGTATTCTAACCAACTGAACTACCAAACCAATTTTTTAACTTCCTTTCGAAAATCTCCAGAAACATCTGGATTCAAAATCGTGTGAACCTTATTGCTAAAGCGGATACAAAAGTAATCCGAATTTTCAAATAAGCAAAGAATAATCAATAAAAAAATGTCACGTAACAAAATCATGATAAAAAGGTTTATATTCAAGAAAATTTCTACTAAATGAATAAAAAACTCCATCTAATTCTATTGCTATTTGGCAATCACCTTGATTTTTTTTCACAAGAAATTGAAATCTTAGTGCATCCTGAAAAAATTCTAATTTCCGAAATCAAACAACTCAACACGGATCAACGGGAATGCAACATCAGTATCATGCCAGATGGAAAAACGCTCTTCTACATGTCTACACGCGCCTTAAAAAATGGCGGAATGATGGGAAATGGTGATATCTACCAATCTAATTTCAAGAATGCTATTT
>JBILCD010000049.1:0-12988 GCA_044353285.1 Crocinitomicaceae bacterium
ACAGGCTCGATTAATTAAACGATTAGTAGAAGGTAGTTTGTTAAATACTAGCTACCTTCTTACTATTGTTATTTTTCAGCGATGTATAGGCAATATTAAAAAAATTGAAAACACACAAACTTCAATAATCTTCTATAAGCAAGCAATACCCAATGATTTTCTTCGTAAAACGCTTAAATTGGGGAGCAAAAAGCACATCCAAAACTATTTCGAAAATCCTTAGGTAAATTAATATTCCGTTTACATCTTAGATAAATAAACTAGCTAATATTGCCTAAAATCCCTTGGCATGAAAAGTATTTTATTCCTGTTCGCAATCAACTGTTTTGCAAATTTATATTCTCAAACGAGTGTTTCACCTGTCGAATGCATTGCGCCATTCTACCATGGTGTTGCTTCTGGCGATCCATTAAGCGACCGTGTAATTATTTGGACACGCATCACACCACAAGATTTTGGACAAACCCTCGTGGGAAATTATCAAATGGCAACGGACGATCAATTCCAAAACATTGTGGCATCCGGAACTTACACCACAGATTCCACCGTAGATTTCACCGTAAAAATTGATGTTATGGGATTGCAGCCCAACACGTTTTATTACTATGAATTTGAACATAACGGAGCCTATAGTTTGGTTGGGAGAACAAAAACTCTTCCCCTTGGAGATGTTCAAAACATGCGATTGGCCTGCGTTTCATGCGCTAATTTAGAATCCGGTTATTTTAACGTATACGATGCAATTGCAAATCGCAACGATGTCGATGCGGTCTTAATGCTTGGGGATTACATCTACGAATATGAAACAGGTGGTTTTGGGCCCAATGGAAACATAGACCGAATATGGGACCCTGCGGTTGAAATAGTAGACTTGAATGAATATCGTTTGCGCTACAGCTCTTACCGCATGGATTACGCGCTGAGGAAACTTCACCAAAATTTTCCTTGGATTTGTATTTGGGATGACCATGAAACAGCCAACGACGCCTACAAAGACGGAGCACAAAACCATCAAGTAAATGAAGGGCCTTGGAGTGTGCGAAAAGACAATGGAAAACGCGCCTATTTCGAATGGATTCCCATTCGCCCAAAAGCCCCTGGGAATCAACAAATATATCGAACTTTTGAATTAGGTAATTTAGCGAAAATAATCATGCTGGACACAAGATTGGAAGGGCGTGAAGTTCAGTTAAACGCAAATGACGCCAATTTCAGCGATACATCAAGGACACTTTTAGGGAACACCCAAATGACTTGGTTAAAAAACGAACTTAGCTACACCACACAACCATGGAAAATCCTTGGGAATCAAGTAATGGTAGGCGCTGTAAATTTACTCGGAAGTCCGGTCAACACCGACAGTTGGGATGGTTATCCTGCAGAAAGACAACGACTTTTTAATCATTTAAGTAGCCAAAATATTGACAATACCGTTGTAGTTACTGGCGATATTCACACCAGCTGGGCTTTGAATTTACAAAACGGAAACACCCCAGTAGGCGTTGAATTTGTAAGTCCAAGTGTAACATCACCTGGTTCTCCAATCAACCTCTCTACTTTGATAACAGTACAAAATCCCCACATCAAATATGTTGAATTAACCAAAAAAGGCTTTGTATTAGTAGACATCGATACCAACCGAGTACAAGGTGATTGGTATTACATCAGTACACTTGACCAAATGGATCCAACAAATAGCTGCGTAAAATCATACATTACTAACAATGGTAGCAATAGTTTAACCTTAGCCAATTCACCCTCTATTGGCCATGGTCCATTCTCACAATCTTTGGCAGAACCTTGCAGTCGATTTGCAGGGATAAATTCACCCGACCTAGGAATTATAGTGGGCGTTTATCCAAACCCTGCCAATCAACTAATCAAAATCCAAAGCTATGACTTGCCAATTGAATCAATTACCGTATATGCCATAAACGGTGAAATCATCAAAACGCCTTATTCGATCAATCCTTGGAGCAATGGAATGACCATTACATCAATTGACATCAGCACCTTGAAGGTGGGGAATTATTTTATCCGCATTAATAACGAAAATCAAAATACTCGTGGATTAAAATCCATCCCATTCACAAAGTATTAAGACAGCTTGGACTTCAACTATTGAGAACAATTATCGGATTAAATTTACATGGCCCATTTCCACTACCTCAGCTCCATTCGCCACAAATGACATTTTCCAAGTATAGGTGCCTTCAGGGGAAGCAAGACTTTTAAACGTCCCATTCCATCCTTCTTCGAGGTTTTCAGTAGAAAAAGCAACATCGCCCCATCGATTAAATAAGGAAAAGTTATAGGTAGAGTGATCTATGCCTGTGCCCGAAAATACGGGTAAAAAAAGTTGGTTGAACTCATCATCGTTGGGTGTAAATGTGTTGGGGACATAAACACTAATTGAAGGCGTAATTTCAACCATCTTCATGGCGGTGTCTGCACAATTAAATTGATTCTGAACAATTAACTGAATAAGCCTTTGACCCGTTCCAAGGAATTCATGCACTGGATCTTGAATGGATGATGTAAGACCATCACTAAAGTCCCATAACCAATCTACCACATCAACAGAAGAAGCATCGTTTAAGCTAATAAATGCCGTGTTTTCCGATAGCAAAGAATCACTTATTATAAAGTCAGCATTTGGAAGCGGAAAAACCTTACCAATCATTCCGATAGCTGAACTACACCCAAACTGGTTTGTCACCTGCATTTCAACCTCAAAGGGAGCTAAATCTTCCGGGGTATATTCGCCGTGCCAATCGTAATCGATATTCGCATCATTAAATGCCCATATGGCTGATAATGTTCCACCTTCATTGTTGTAAGAGTTGTTGACAAAAGTATAGGCTTCACCCAGACAATGATTCTTAAATTCCATTTTCGGTATTGGTAATTGATGGACAATTATTAATTCTTGAATGGTATCATTGCAAAATTCCGAAGTAACGATTAATTCAACCACGTTTATTCCTTGTTCATAATCGAAATCTGGAATAAAATCGACGGAGGTCTGATTTCCATAATTCCATTCATAATCTTGCCCAAATTGGCTATCATTATACAAAGTGATGTCTTCACCCTCACACATTTCATCGCTGTGAAAGGCTGCTTTTGGCTGTTTCATTATTTCAAACATTTGCTCATAACCTACTTCAGAACATTCTAAATAATTTGGAAGAAACGAAAGCGAATAAACCCCACTTTCTGTAGCGCTTATGCAAGGAGTTGTATTAGACAAAACGTCTCCGTTGTAGGACCATTGAAAGGATGCATCTATTCCTTCGGGTGCACATAGAGCTATGTCATCACCGCTAAAACAAATTTCCGTTGGTTCGAAAACATTCACAGGACATTCCACATCTATTATCGTGTAAATCCAATCCACATCAAATAAGCACCAAACATTACTAAAAACCAATGTTATACTTGTCCCAGCATAAGGTGTCAAATCTACTGTAACGCTGTGCCAATTAGAATAACTTACATTTGAATTGAACAACATATCCCCTGCTGCACTAGGATTATAGGCCGTCATAGGTAAAGGTGTAGATTGTAAACTAGGGATTCCTACAGCACCAAGATCATGCGCGTAGAACGCTTCATAAGAAGGGCAAGAAAGTATGTTTTGATCTTCATCATAAATATTAAATTTAAATTTTGCAGCATGATTCGATTGATGTGGAAAATTGAAAATATCAACCTTGAAATGAAAGGTAATAAAAGTTTTTCCATCAAGAGGGACAGCATACGTTCTTGCTGCTTGAGCATTTAGGCAGCTATAGCTCATATCATTACTAAGTTGCAAAGAGTAACCGCTTCCACCGTATACGTTTGGATAACCACTATACGTGTCATTACCATTATTCAATAAACTCACACAGCCCGAGGTTGTCCATTGAGAAGTGGTGCCATTATCAAAACTCCAATTTGCTATCTCACAACTTTCCAATTCTTTGGTAGTCGAGTTTTCTTTTCCTTTTTTGATCGAATTTTCAATCAGCTTCTTACGCTCTATTTCAACCTCATACTTTTTTTGTTGAGCTACTAAAGACATACTATCAATTTGGTGTTGGGTCATGCCGGGCAAGACATGATCCAATAAATGTGTAGCTAAATCATGGTCATCTGATCCAATTTGCGCAGTTGATTTGATAAAAAAAGACATAGCAATGACGGTACACAAAAGTGTTGTTTTCGGGCTCATAACGTAAAGTTTAAGTGATTATAACTGTAAAACGTCCTGCTTTTTCAATGGTTGGTTAACGAGGAAACACATGACCAAACATTCAGTTTTGTCGAATATATGCCTGCAATGAAATAGTATTGGATTATAAACTACTTATTTTGAAATGGATTCTCCATCTTGACTAGCCCAAAAAATCTGTATCGTTTATTTAGGACTTGGCACTAATCTAAAGACTAAATAATAATGTCAGATAACAATAACATTATTTGTTGTAATGAAGTTTTATTATTTCTTTGTCAATGTCTGAATATTGAGTTATTTCGGTAGGACCCTGATAAAAAACACTATTTGGATATAAATAAGAATCCTGACCAAACCCTAAGGCCTGGGTTAATTCCTCACGTAATATATCTTTTCTTTGATCATCATCCCACGTTCTTTTGGTGTCAATAAATATTAAAGACATCTCAATGAGGTCATTATTTGTAAACATAAACGCTAAGCCCCAAGCATTAACAATTTCTGATTTACTAAAACTGTATTTTTTAGCGTAGTCTTTTGAATCTCCACAATAAATTTGAATGTTAGACGAATCTTTTTTATCGGTAATATAAAACTGTATTGGGTCAATTAATTCATTTAATTCTGATACTATTTTTAATAGTTCAAGATATAACGAATCGGAATAATCGCCCTCAATAAAAATGTAACCATCGTTATTAAATTTGAACGAACCACTTGAACTGCCAAACTCTGACCCTGAAGTGATTTCTTTATGATATGAATACACATCGCTATTTGTTTGTGAAAACATACTAAACGGAAATAATAATACTAACAAAGATTTCATATACATCATCTACAAAAATATCTTTCCATGGAGCCTAACAACTGCGATTGCTGTATTCATAATTCCATTATTAAGTTAGGATATAAATAACTTAAATGTTAAACCTGAATAGGTCTAATTGTTACATCAAGAAATTTCCGATTGAGCACTAAGGATTTTGCCGAATTTGCTTGTCCTATTTGATTATTTCTTCTTTAACATCGTTCATTATGAGTTGAAATGTAACCATCTAGATTTTATGTGCTATGGAAGTAAGTCTTAACACTTCTCGCCATGTGCATTTATAACTTTTTTAAGATAATCGTTATTGGACTTGCCTTCGTTTTTAATCCGGCATTTCTATTTTCTCAAATAATTGAAGATAGTGTTGAGTTTTATTTTGTTAGAATATTAAATGAACATAGAAAAACTTTACATGAAGGGATTAAGGATGCAACCGTTAATAAAACGGCTAGTTTAGGTTGTGAACACCACAATAATTATCTATTTAACATGGTGTGGGTAAATAAAACACCAGGAAATGAGAAGTTTATTCTATCTCACCAAGAAACACCATTTGCAACCATTGGTGTTGACGAGTTCAAATATGTAGGTAAAGACACGCTAATTTCTAATTTTGCTGATCGAATTATTTTTTATAATACTAATAAAGATTTTGCACCTAATGCGGAAGTAATTGCCAGTGGATCTTACTTTTTGGATGGGATAACCAACGAATATTTAGCTAAAAAACTTTTTAAGAGTTTTATGGAATCTAAACCACATAAAGAACAATTAGATCGAAACGATTACCATTCATTAGCAATAGATTGTAAAGTAGAATTAGATAAAGTGTTTGCCAATGCATCAATTGTGGTTGTAACGGGTGGAAATGGCATAAAAATCGGTAATTACCAAACATTTAAAAATTAAAACGTACTTGGTTTAGGTTTCCAACAGCTAAGGTTGCATCGTAAGGCCTGATATGATTGTCGTAAACGTTGGAGTGGAAGAAATTGTAATGGAAGACCATTACATCCATTGACATAAGCACCTTGAAAGCGGGAAATTATTTTAACGCATTAAGAACGAAAATCAAAATACTCGTGGATTAAAATCCATCCCATTCACAAAGTATTAAGGCAGGTTGTAATATCGAACTTCTATACTGATTTGAAAGAAGTTACAGAATGGGATTTATTACAAGAAATTCTTAGAAAAGACTGAAAATCAGAATGATGTAAAACAAAAACGAGAATGACGCTCTCGCTCTCATTCTCGTTTTATTTTTGTGGTACCTCCAGGAATCGAACCAGGGACACAAGGATTTTCAGTCCTTTGCTCTACCAACTGAGCTAAGGTACCAGCCTAATTGTGGGTGCAAATTTACTACTTTTTTATATTTTATCAAGCCAAAATAGGGATATTGTTTATTTTTCTCGAAAAAAGGAGCAAAATAGAGCTTACCTTTGTTGTGCTATGCAGGAAATAATTCAATGTATTGATGCTGGAAATACGGCGATTAAGCTCGGTGTTTTTAAGCAAGATGAACTTCAGGAAGTCCATCGATTTGATTCATTTGAAACGCTTTCAAAGCATCTTTCTTCCGAGTATCCAATCGTATTGGCTTCAGTTCGAGAAGGTGATTTTGCCATTAAACTAAAAGAAAATTTTTCTGTTTATGAGATAACACCTCAATCCAAAACGTCTTTTCACAGTCAATATCAAAATAATTTAGGCGCAGATCGTTTGTGCAATGTAGCTGCGATGTACGCTCGGATGAAGAAAAACAATGATGTTGACGGGGGAATTACCGTAGATATTGGAACCTGCGTAAAATTTGATTACCTAGATGAAGCATTTAATTATTTAGGAGGTTCTATTTCTCCCGGCATTTCATTGCGATTAAAATCGTTAAACGACTATACTGCTCGCCTACCCCTATTAATTGCGCCAGACCATCAAGCTTCACTTTATGGAAATACCACATCAAGCTCCATTTATTCCGGTGTAATGGGTGGAATAAAAGGCGAAATCGAAGCTCGAATTGCCGAGTTTCGAAAATTGAATGCTAATATGGCTGTTTTTATTACTGGTGGTGATGCCCATTATTTTGATTTCGAGCAAAAAAACGGCATCTTTGCAGACGAAAATTTGACATTAAAAGGTATCCACGAAATATATGTATTCAATGCGCTTCATTCTTAACACATTATTTTATTTTTTATGCCTTTCAAGCGCAGTTGGACAAAATCTAACTTCCCATCCTCTTTCGAACATTGGAATAGGTGAAATTGGTCAAAACTCTCACTCAATTTATGATTGTTTAGGGCGGGGATATGACGCCTATTATGATTCAAGTCAACTAAATTATTTTAATCCATCAAGCTACAGTAGCTTAAGTAGTGGAAACACCTTGTTATCATTAGGAATAAACGCAAGGATATCAAATTACAAGCAAGGCCAAGAAAGTGCGGTGATGCCTATTGCCATGGTGGATCATTTTGTTTTAGGATTCAAAATCATGAAGCGAATGGGCTTGGCTTTTGGACTAACTCCCTTTTCAAAAAAAGGATATGAAATAAGCGAGCGTATTTACACCGGAGTAGATTCGTTAAAATACATTTATTCTGGAAATGGTACCGTTAATAAATTGTTCGCAGGATACTCTTACTCCCTGATAAACTCCAAAAAAGTGAAGCTCACAACTGGTTTCAATATTGCTTATTTGTTTGGCACATTAAATAATGACCGAATGAGTTTATTAATAGATAATAATTCATTGTCGGGAGGACTAAGCAGAACGTCTTTAGGAGTCAAAGCGTTTCATTATAATTTAGGCCTAACATATAAACACATTATCAATAAAAATTATCACCTAATTATTGGAGGAACAGTGGAGCCAGCGCAACGATTTAACACCACATTTAATTCAGCATTTTATACATCCAATACTATTTTTAATCCGGCTAGCTACGATACATTGAGTATAAATTCATCCAAAGGTCAGCTTACTTCTAAAACAAACTACAGCATTGGAATGACCCATAAGTTTATTTTGGGCGCATTAAAAAGAAAAAATAAAACCCTGCATCCTAACCTATTAGTAACTACCTCTTACTCCTTAAAAAACAGCCTCGCAAGTAACCTAGATTCATCTTTCACAACTACCTATAAGGGCACGCACATCGGATTTGGCATCCAATATTCTCCTGAAACTAATCCATATGAAAACAGCACCTCTCTAAAATTTTTAGATAAACTAACTTATCGAATTGGTGGATTTTACGATAAAATGCCCTATTCCCAAAATGGAAAACAATTTATAGACCGTGGAGTTTCTTTAGGATTTGGAATTCCAATATTGGTGCAGCAATCACTCTCAAGCATAAATATAAGTGTTAGTGCAGGTCAGAGATCGAATTTTGTCGCGAATAGTTTGAACGAAAATTATCTCGGTATTAGTTTTGGGATAATCCTTTCACCCGCAAACTTTGAGCGCTGGTTCAGGAAAAGAAAATTAGATTAAAATAAAAAGGAAGGTGAGAGTATATGCCATTATTTTATCAGTTATGCTGTTGGCACTTTTTTCTTGTGAAAATGATATAACTAAAATTGATCAAGTAACCTACAATCCTAAATCACCCGATGAAACAATTTATGACCTTAGAATGGTTTATTCAGATTCTGGATACGCCCGAGTAGAACTAATTGCTTCGTATGCTGAAACATTTCATAAGCCAGAAAAAATAACCAAGTTATTTGATAGTATTCGGGTAAATTTTTTCTCTGAAAAAGGCGAAATTATTTCTACCTTAACATCCCTGTATGGTGAAATTAATTACTCCAAAGGATTACTAACGGTAAAAGATTCTGTTCGTTTGTATAATCATAAAAAGAAACAAACATTAGAAACCGAGGTATTATATTGGAATCAAAAAGACAGTAGTATCTTTACACCAGCCCAAGTTATCGTAAAAGCTCCTGATGGTATTTTTATTGGCGAGGGCTTTAAAACAAAACAAGACTTTAGCCACTACGAAATACTTAAGCCGAGGGGCAAGATAAAAATAGATAAGCAACAAGAAATAAATTAAAAGCTATGAGAATTTACAATAAAATAATGAAATTTTTTTGGTTGGGACTAGGAAGTGTTCTATTCTGTATCGTCACGTATAATTGCATTACCCAAGGCGCTAATCGATGGGCCTCGTATTACTGGATGGTTGGACTTGCTTTTGCAATGTTCTTCATGAAAAGATGGATGATGAAACGATTTGAAAAACATGCTGCATTTTTAAAGGAACAAGAAAATTCTAAAACGGCATAGTTTTTATTCCAATCGATTTTTTTTCCATTTTAATAAATGAAAATATTTCTCCTTTTTTTCTTTTTAACTGTTTTTCAAAGTTTTAGGGCTCAACTCTTCGTTAGAGGCGTGGTAAGCGATGAAAGTAACTCGCCTATTCCCTACGCCAAAATTTTCATAAAAAATTCTCCTGAAATGCGAACAGTAGCAAATGTATTAGGACAATATGAATTGTCGTTGATGCCGGGAGAATACTTTTTAATTATTAATGCCTTGGGTTTTGATGAGCGAGAGGCATATGTATCAATTGCTGATAAAGAAATTGTAAGGGATTTCCAATTGTTTTCTTCGAAAATAAAAAACTTCGAATCTGTTAACGTAAGTGTAAATAAAAGCAACCCGGGGAGAGATATTATGCTGAAGGTCGTCAACAAGCGCGACCAAATAAATCAATGGAATTATCCTCATATTGTTGATGTTTATATAAAAGCAACTGAAAAGATTGATATTAAGGAGCGCGAAAAAAAGGAAAATGATGATCGCGAACCATCATTCGAAGAAAAAGAAAAAAATGAACTCGCTAACAAAATGAACCTCGTAGAAGTTCAGCTAACTCGGAATTATGCCCCAGGCAATAAGGTAAAAGAAATAAGAAACGCTTATACCTTGAGAGGAAGTGCAAAAACACTTTATTATACAACGACCGTTAAATCGAATTTTAATTTCTTTCAAAACCTACTTCATTTAGACGATCTTCACCAAACTCCTGTTAGTTCGCCGATATCAACTCCAGGTATCTTATCATACCGATATAAATTAGAGAGTAAGATTGAAGAAAACGGGCAAGTCATTTCAAAAATAAAGATCAGCCCGAGGAATACCGCAACCACTACCTTGGAAGGATACATTTGGGTAATTGATTCCTTATGGTTAATTCAAAAACTTGAGTTGAATATGAGCAAAGGAAACTTATTAGTTTATGATAATTTTAAAATATATCAGGAGTACGAGCACCCGGGAGATAGTATATGCATACTTACGAAGCAGGTGCTTACCTATGGTGTAAAATACAAATCTGAATCATCTGATTACAAAACCGAAGCTATTTACAACAACTATAATTTTAATCCAAACTTTGGCGCTAAATTTTTCAGCACTGAATTAGCCATTACAACCAAAGAGGCTTATGAAAAGGATTCCCTTTTTTGGAAAGAAAATAGACCAGCAAATTTAACCGTTGAGGAGCAGCGCTTTATCATTATTAAAGATAGTATTAAAGATGCAAGAAATCGGGTAGAATACCTAGATTCTGTTGACGCTGTATTCAATAAGCTTACTGCGTTAAAAGTACTTTGGTTTGGAATCGATTATCGTAATCGGGTAAAAAGAACCCAATGGTCATTTGGTTCGCTTGCCACCATAATCCAACCCATTTTCATTGCAGGGCCCAGAATCACTCCTAGTTTTGATTACTTTAAGAAATGGAAAGACGAACGAACATTGGATGCCTACACTAGAATATCCTATGGCATTCTAAATAATGATATTAAAGGAGACTCCTGGTGGAAGTATAAATTTGATCCCTTTCACTTTGGGTATATTCGAGCGTCTATTAATCATGATTTTGATATAATAAGAGCCTTTGACGCTGTCACTCAAGTTTACAAACGCGAAAACTTTATTGAAGCCACAAAAATGAGTTTCTCCTTCGAATATGAACTGATAAATGGGCTTTACTTTGGGACAGAAGTAGAATTTGCAGAAAGGAGATCCCTAAAAGGGTATACGTTCTCAACGATACTGGACAATGTGATTCCAAATAATGATCCAACAGATTTTAGTTCGTATCAAGCCTTGATCTTGGATGCAAGCTTAAGCTATACGCCACAGCAAAAATACATGCGCGAACCCTACCGAAAAGTCCTATTAGGCTCTGCTTGGCCAACCTTTACCATAAACTATGAGCGCGGCATACCCAAACTATTTGGAAGTGACGTAGACCATGAATACCTTAATCTTTCCATCAACCAAACCTTAAAAATAGGAACCTTAGGAACCACTAGTTATCGAGTTGCCGGAGGTAAATTCTTAAGTTCAAGATCCTTAAAAGATGTAGATTATAAATTTCAACGAAGAAGTGACCCAATTTGGTTTTCCAATCCTATGTATTCTTTTCAGGGTTTAGATTCAACCATGCCTTCTAAGGATTACATTTTTGAATTACATTTTGTACACCACGATAACGGAGCCATAATTAATAAAATACCATTTATGAAAAAGACGCGCATTGGATTAGTCTTTGGAGGAGGAGCAATGTATGTAAAGGAAAACGACTTCCAATTTTATGAGGTACTCGCTGGACTTGAGCGCAACTTTAAATTGACGCGTAGGCGATTGCGCGTTGGTATTTATGGATTCATGGCGGATGGAAACAAAATAGACCCTAATATCGGGTGGAAAGTGTCATTTTCAATATTAAATGACCGAAACATGAAGTACAATTTCTAAGCTTGATCCTCAAGAACTTCTTCATTTTCCGGATTGAGACTTTTATTCTTTGGAAAAAATGAGCGCTGACCAATAATTAAAGTGGCTACACCAACAGTAATTGAGGCATCAGCAACATTAAAAATAGCTGGGAATACTTGTCCGCCGCCTAAATAAGGCACCCACTTTGGCCATAACACATCAAACTGAAACATATCGACCACGTTACCCAATAGAAATCCTCGATGACGCACTTCAACTGGAAAAGATCTTCCAAAATCCTTGCAATCAGCCATTACCTTTGAACCTTCTAGTTGATTGAATCGATCACAGGGATTGAAATTAAAGAAAAAATCATAAAACATTGAATCAATCAAGTTGCCAGTTGCACCAGCCCAAATAAAACCTAATGCGATTAAAAAGGAAAGTTTCGCCCCTTTTCTAGCCTCCTTAATCAAATAGTAAGCAATAAAAATAATGGCTATTACCCTAAAAATACTAAGTGCTAATTTATGCCAAATGGCTGCGCCAAAAGTAGTTCCAAAAGCCATTCCTTGATTTTCGATGTAATGCGCTGAAAACCATCTGCCGATAAGGTATTTATGTTCCTCGGGATGGAATGACATTTTAGTGTAAACCTTAATAACCTGGTCTAAAATCAACAGTAAAATAACAACAATGGCAACAATTTGAAGCTTTTTCTTCACTACCTTTTTTGTTCGTTTTTAGCATCGATACTCATTGTTGCATGCGGAACAAGTCGTAATCTTTCTTTAGGGATTAAGGTGCCCTTAATGCGACAAACACCATACGTTTTATTATTGATCCGCATTAGCGCTGCTTGAAGGCTTTGAATAAATTTTTCTTGACGTGCGGCAAGTTGAGCAACTTCCTCTCGCGAAAGTGTTTCAGAGCCATCTTCCATCATATTAAATGCCCTACCTGTATCATCAGTTCCATGATCATCATTATGCGAGAGGGAGCCAATTAATAAACTATAATCAATGTTTGCATCAATTAACTTTTGATTGATTAAGGCTTTGAATTCTTCTAATTCTGCATCTGAATACCTTGATTTCTCTTGTGCCATTTTACTAATTTTAAGGGTTGCAAATATAGCTAAATAAACATTATTTAGGCAATAAATTAAACTAATTAATAA
>JBILCD010000204.1:0-4466 GCA_044353285.1 Crocinitomicaceae bacterium
ATAATATCAAACAAACGCTTGTAAATAGAATTGTTTTCATTGTTTAAAATTTTTAAAGGTTAATAACTATTGATACTATTTTCTTAAAAAGACTCCCGTATTTTTTTATTATTTTGTTCTTTGATCTTTCTCATCGATATCATCAAACAAATCTGATTTCATATTCCCTGATGATTTCATGTTTTCATAATTTCGAATGGAGCTAGACATTTGATGCATCACTTTATCGTAATTTCCCTTACTAAAGGAGATGATGTTTTCTCTTCTAATGTTAAGGTTATCGGAGGCGCTTACCGCATCCAAGTCAGCACCCAAGAAGCTAAAAGTCCACTTACCGGTTGCATCCAATTCTTTGATGGTTTCAGCAATAAGGTTTCTAGTGTAAAACTTGGATGCATTTTCTCCACCATCAGTCAAAATAACCATTACAACGGAAGCTAAATCTTCTCGAATTTCTTGATCATATTTTCTTCTTATTGCTTCGATGGATTTTCCTATTCCATCCAAAAGAGCTGTCATTCCACCTGGTCGGTAATTCTCTCTGGACAATAGTTGAATTTCTTCTATTGAAGCAAATTTTACAATTTCCATTACTTCATCTTCGAAGTAAGAAACGGAGACAATGTATTCATTGTTTGGGTTTTCCTTTTTCAATTGTTTTAGGGTCTTCAATTGTGAATTGAACCCTTCGATTGTTGGTCCTTCTGAACCAGACATAGAACCACTTTGATCCACTACGAAGTGGTAAATTGTTTTGTTGTTTTTCATCATATATAATTTTAATTGTTTACTTATTTTGAATCTCTAAACTTTAGAGAATTGTATTATTTGATCTCCCCAAATTAATTTCATTCCAATCTCTTGGTCATCAAAAAGTTGAATGCGGATAAAATTTCCATTTTCATCAATTAAATCAAGCGTTTGGTAGTGATTTCCGTTGGTGTAGCCTTCATCTTTGTTGCCTGTATTCCGATAGCTTATCATTTCTCCTTTCGGTGTAAAATGAACGATGTCATTATTCGCATTATAGTTAAAGACTAAAGTATGTTCGGCAGGAGTCCATTCAGACCAAGAATCAGTATCTGAATCATAAAAACAAATATAGTTGTAGTCTGCTCTAAATTTGTCTTGTGCTTTTCCAAATCCAACTGAAAGGAAAGTAAGTGCGAGGGTAAATAGTAATTTTTTCATGGTTTTAGTTTTAATATGTTATTTTTTATGTTGATTATTTATGTTGATAGCAGTAACTATCTCCAGCGTTAGAAACACAATGTAGGCATCGGTTTCCTGTCGATGCAGCAGTAGCACCGCATTGTCCGTATCGGCAATCTGTTGCTTCTTCTTGATGCAGATTACTATTACTAATTTCTTTAGTAGTACTAAAAGAGAACATCATTACACTTGTACAAATCAGGAAAGATCCTATTAGTACTTTTTTAATTAATTTTTTCATGTTTTACGTTTTAATTGGTTTACATCTACTTATATCAAAAATTCAAAAAGGTAACCAGGCAAATACATTATTTTTCGTTATTCCATTTTGTAAGAGGTGATAAACTGAAAATACAGATCATTGCAATCACCGGAAAAACGAGCCCAAAGAAGCCCCATAAGCCGGCTGATCGGTTTTTTTTGTCTGCTTCCATAGCACAAACTATTGGGCCAATTACTCTTAAAGCAATGAAAATCAAATTGAGAACGATCATAGGTATTTTATTTAGAAATAGTGAGATTAAGCTTTTGCTCAATTTGTATTTTTAGATCACATAATTTCGCATGATTATTTTCTGCTTGTTGTACTTCCTGAAAGAACTCATTTGCGGTTTTTTCGAAATCAGTTCCAACAAAACGATCAGGATGACATGCTCGTGAAAGTTTTCTGTATAAACTTGGTGCAAGGTTGATATCATTCATTACATCAGACATATTGATACTTGCCGCTTTTGATTTTAGAATTTCTTTTTCCAAGTTCTCTGTGCCCTTTTTCTTTTTGATTTTAATTATCAAAAGAATGATGATGAGAAACTCAATTGATGCAAGGATCAACCACTTGTTTTGTAAAATTGCATTCATCTTTTTTCGTTTTTATAGTTATGCTATCCAATCATCCCACAAATCCCGGAATGATCATATAATTTATATTTGATTCCGCTGTATCCTGCATTATCATGAATTTCTAGTGTGTCCCAACCCAGGGAAATTAATTTTCGCACAAGTTCCTGATTACTTAAGACAACCTCTGCAATGGTAACCATCTCTTGCCTTTGTAGTGGACGTCCAGAAAGTGCTTTTATTCTGAAACCACCTGCCATAAATCTTGAGAAGGCATGTCTATAAGCAGACTCTCCCATAGAAATACTAGATTCTAGTAGAGTAGGCGCTAAACTTGACACAAAAGCATCACGAGCGGATAAATTAAAGTTTCTAACAAGTCTTCTGCGTTCAGAAAAATCATTGAACCAATCTTGGATGTTTGATACAAAGCTCCACATAATGCTAAAAGTTACGATTTTCATCCTTAGGATTTTCCCCATATTCATTGCTTCCTTCTTCGCCAGAGGCAAAAATTAAGAAAAGAGGACAAAACGGAATCAGTTGGTACCAACCGTTTAATCCTACATCATGGCAACGTTTTGCACCTTGCGCCAAAAAAAACCATAGAAATGGTACTTGAAAAAGTAAGTTCAAGATGCCTAGGCCTTCTTGAGATCCACTGGCTAAAATCATGGTGACAAATACTCGGCCTGCTGCAGCGGCAATTAGGGATAAACCGTACTCAGTTCTTCTGATTCTCCCTTCAAATGAAAATGGATTTTTAAACATAATATATAAATTTTATAGTTTCTGTTGGTTTATATCCTTTTCTTAAAAAGGTAACCAGGACACTACAAAATTTTATATAAATCAGTTGTTAGGGAAATCTTTGCAAGGTTGCAAAACTATCTTACCAATACAAAACCAGCCCACTTTTCGGGTTCATAAGGGAAGCGATTTCGCATTTCTTTTTGCGCTTTATTAAAGGAATTATCGATGTCTTTAGTTTTAGCAAGTTCAGAATAAAATAGAGTCATTAATTCCATTGTTTCATTATCAGGAACCTTCCAAAGTGAGACAATTATTTGATCAACACCAGCCAATTTGAAGCCTCTTTTTAAACCAAAAGTACCTTCCGAACTTTCTATTTTACCTAAGCCAGTTTCGCATGCTGATAACACAACTAGTTTAGTATTCGATAAGTCCATATTAGCTACTTCAGCAGCTGTTAAAATCCCATCATCGCCAGTTGTTTCAATCATTTTTTTTGAATTTCCTGACCAACTAATATTTGCACCTGAAAACATCAATCCGCATCGCACCATGGGATCCTCTGAAATTTTATAATTTGACTTCTCTTGCACTTGAAAGTTCTTTTCCTCCTTGATTTCTTTTTCAGGAAAGGCAAATCCGTGCGTTGCTATATGTATAATGCCCGGGGTTTTCAAATTCAATTCATCTTTAAATTGATACTCACCGGCATTTCTGCCAGATATCGTTGTTGTTAACCATCCTGCATCTTGAAGAACTTTTGTTATTTGTTTTACTTCGATTTCTGAACCTTTCAAGTAAGCTAATTTTCCTCCTCGGTTTGTTTTTGAATCATTCAACTCATTTTGAAGGTTTATTTGTAATGCTAAATCTTCAGTGGTTTCATTTATTTCTATTGAATCCTTTGAAAGAGGTAAATCTGAATAATTTACACCGCCAATTAGATTAATTGAAAGTGGTATCGACTCATTTACTTTGAGCGTTCCATCCGCCAAATAGCGAGTAGTAGTTACTTGGTGTAAGTCATATCGATCTATCAAATAAGACCAATTTGATTTTGAAGAATCCGATTGATAATTGTTATCGTTTATCAAAGCAGAAAAGGGAACATTGTTTAATTCTCCTACCGGGCTGTAATAGATTGTTTTAACCCCAGTTAATAATGAATCAACTCCTCTCCAAACGTAATTGTAGAGATCTGAAAATTCCTTTTGAGAACAAGCATTTTTTATGTTTAATTCAGAACCAAGTTTTACCAATTTGGGGTACTCATACCCTGGTCTTACTACTAAAGCCATGTATTTATTGGTACTATCATTGTAATCGTAGTACCTAGCAAATTCAATTGCTGCCTCAGAGGTAGATAAGTTGGCTTGTACATCATTCCATTTAATTTCAAATTTGTGTTTAGCATTCGCATATTCCCCTAATGTATTCACAAGAATCTTATCCAACGAATCTGCTTGATGAATGTAATGTTCAATTAGTTCTTTTTTATTAGTTCCTTCGGATTGCATCTTACTAACTAATATTCTCAATTTCTTCATCTCATTGAATTGAGATTTCAATAACTTATCGGAAGAATTCGAAATGGCTTGATCTAACTCGAGAGATGTTTCAAGAAGCAGGGATTTATTAAATAGAATATTATTATAATTTAG
>JBILCD010000050.1:0-12904 GCA_044353285.1 Crocinitomicaceae bacterium
CAAAAGTTAATTTTGTCTTCGGACCTAATCTGGAGGCCAATGAAACAATGAATTTGCAAAGAATTAATGGAAAATGGTATTTAAGTGGTTTCTAACAGAGCGAGTAAGCGCAATCCCGAATCGTTCCCCTCGGGACATCGCCTACACGCAAACTGTTGGTAAACATTAAATAAACAAATATGATCAATACAAGCATAGGAAAATATAAAATTACCAAACTAATCGGTGAAGGTGGAATGGCCTCAGTTTACGAAGCAGAACATGAAATGCTTGGAACTAAAGTGGCTATTAAAGTTCTTAACCCGATTTTATCGGCTAATGCTGAAATTAAAACGCGGTTTAGAAATGAAGCCAAGTTAATGGCTTCATTAGACCACCCAAACATCACTAAAGTAATTGATTTTGACGAGCAACCCCAGCAATTATCGATTGTAATGGAGTTTCTGAATGGCGAAGACTTAGATCAGAAAATAAAAAGAAACGGTCCGCTTTCTGAAAAAGAAATTACTGAAGTATTTTCTCAGACGCTATCAGCATTTCAATATGCACATGAAAAAGGCATTGTTCACCGTGATATCAAGCCTTCCAATATTTTTATATTATCTAATGGCCATGTGAAAATTCTAGATTTTGGTATCGCCAAATTATTTGGACAAGGCAATGAGATGACTCAAACTGGAACTCAAATGGGCACACCTATTTACATGAGTCCAGAGCAAGTAAAAGGAGATAAATCTATTGACCATAGAAGTGATATTTATTCTTTAGGTGTTACGATGTTTTTCGTTATCAATGGCACACCACCATACAATTCAGATACCGACTCGCAATTTGATATTTTCACAAAAATTGTCTACGAAGCATTGCCAAAATTTTCAATTCATAGTATATTCAATGAAATTCTCTTAAAAGCATGTCAAAAAAATAGGGAGGAAAGATTTCAGAGTTGCTCCGATTATCTAGAAGCATTCAAATTGACATATACAAATATGTTGGGTAATAATGAAAATACAAAAGTTAATAGAGGGGGTGAAGATCTAAGAGGTTCAGATACAGTAGTAAAAGAACCGACGAAAACAGAATTAAATAAAAATGAAAAAAAATCAAAATCAACTTTATTTAATTTTATTCGAATATTAAGTACAATATTATTGATTTCAAGTTTTATTGCTTTGGTTGGCTCTATTCAGCAGTATTTTCAATTTGAAAAAAGTAAGGATATAGACCAATCTTATATTGTCCCCTTTTCCGCTTGGGGCGCTCTTATTTCTGGAATTTTAAGTTTAATTAGTGTTGTGTTTTTTCTTGTTAAAAAGACCAGCATTATCAAGAGTTCAATAACTTTCTTAGTTAGTGCTTTAGCATTTTGGGTATTAATGACAACTGAGGTTAATTACCGAAGTTTTTGGAGACCTTACTGGAATTCAGAAATTACCTTGTGGGGTATAAGTGAGGAAGAAACTAATAGTATTAGGGAGGATTGGAGAAATGGAAATATTTCGATAGATTCACTAAATGCATTGGAGAAAAAAATGAAAGATAGGAATGACTCAATAATTTCCACGTATTAAACGCTCGCTAAACCGGATTTTAAGAAGGTGGTAAAATCGCCACCTTCTTAAACCCGAAAACGTTATGGGTAAGTTTTATGAAGTGAAAAAAAATCATGCCTTAATTATAAATGATTATAATTAAAAATAAAAAGTGGAGATCAGCAACCACTCCGCCGTGGCGAAAAAAAACAGCCTGTCCCGACAGGATATTCGGGAGGCCTAATCTCAAAATCCATAAGGGTAGGAATAACTTAAAAATGTAAACCTATATGAAGAAAGAATTCATTTTTTTGGGAATTATTTATACAACTTCTATGATTTTAATTGGATGCGGAGGAAATAAAGGTAAAGAGGGTAACGGAAATTCGAATGTTAAATCTGAAAAGCGAAGGCAAATCATGAAAGAAGTTATAACAAATTATGATTCTGCTCCAATATATTTGACAACCGTGATTAATTATGATACTAACGGAAAAATTACTGAAGAAATTCATTTTGATAAGGGAAATAAACTTAGTTATCGCGACCAATTTACTTATAATGAATATGGAGATATGGTTGAAGAGAAAAGAACCCAAAATGATAGGGAATCAAGTCAAAAAACGGTATATTTCTATGATAGTAATAGAAAATTGATTAAGGAGATTAAGAGTATTAATACTGATGTGACGACAGATGTATCTCATGCTTATTATACTTATGATTCTAGAGGAAGACTTATTAGAGCTGATTTCGAGAATAGTTTTACAACTAGACATGAATATGTTTATGATAAAAATAATAAGTTAAAATCTAAGATTTATTATAATAAGGACGGTTCAAAAGACATTGAAAATTTTGACGAGAAAGGAAATAAAAAAGGTGAAAAGCATAATAGTTATAAGTATGATGAAAAAAATAATATAATTGAAGAAATTCATGATTACCCCTATGGTGTTTCAAAATTTACATTTGAATATAAGTATAACGAACTAGGAAATTGGATTGAGAGAAAAACATATTTTTCTGAAAGTAAAACTGAATTAGGAAAACTGAGAAGTACGGAATTAAAAGCAATCACATACTATCCTTAAAACAGTGACAATAAAACCACCCCATAACATCCTGCAAGCATAATTTTTTTTTCTGAATTACAGGCTAAGCTTCGGTATACCCCGAGAAGGAGCAAAAACGAGCACCTCAAAGCAAAACGTTATGGGTAAGTTAAAAAAAACTACATAACTGATAGACATCAGAATTAGAATAAACCCTTTAAATTAATACCTAAAACATGAAAAAAATATTTTTTATTATCCTTATTTTCCAAACAAATTTGACTTTTTCGCAATCAAAAAAAGAACAAATTGAACTACTTAAAGGAAATGTAGATAGTTTAAAAACTGTACTCGAAAATGAAAGGAATTCAAATTTAAAAAAAGTGCAAGATCTAAATTCAACAATTGAAAATTTTGAAAATCTAATTAGTTCATTGAAATCAGAAGTTAAAGATGCTACATATAATCTAAATCAAAAAAAAATAGAAAATAACCAATTAAAAAGCGAACTGCTGGATTCAATCAACTACTATAAAAACAAACTGAATGCAACAAACCAATTTTATGAAGTATTCCTAATTGAACAAGGGTTCATGTCCAATGATTATGGAGTGGTTAGGCCGGTAACACCTGACGGAATTAAAGATATTGGAAACTTAAAAATCTTTACTAGAAGTAAACTGCTTAATCCCGAATCGGAAAGCGCCCATGAATTTGTGTATAAAACAACTTCTAGTTTCTACCTGCTACGCGACAGCGCTTATCAGCTAGTCAAGTTGGAAGCGTGTTTTAACTCAAAAAAGAATGAAATTTTAGCAGTTGTAACAAATAAAATTAGAGAAATACTAAAAAATCCAGACGGTCTAGATCCATGCGAAGTGATTAGAAAAACCGTAAAGTTTCCTCTTGATTTTGAAAATTTGTTATTTTATATAGATGAAGACAGATATTGTTTTCAGTTCGCCGAGGCAAGCTTATGTGGAGGAGAAACGGAAATTTCATTTTCCAAAGAAGAAATCCTGCAATATTTGAATTAAGACTAAAAACAATGTGTAAACTTGAAAAGACAAAGACCATAATTGAAGAAACACTACAAATTGCAATCAATAAAATACTGTAAGCATAATTCCAAATAGATTGGTCAAACAACTGTAAAAAGAAGTTTACTTTTCAATAGAAAAGAATCGTCTTAATTTCTAAATTAAAACTAGCCCTTAACAGCACCTAAAAGAAATTGGTGGTTTACTGCTTTGTATGAAATTTTATCTTATTTTTGATAGGCATTTTTAAATAAAAATTGGTGTTAATTCCCCAACTTCTTAAACCTGCGGACCGTTACCTGATATTTTTCAAAAAACGATGAGAATTCAACTATGAATAAAATTATTAACTATTATGACAATCTTGCTGAATCATATGATGAAAACAGATTTGACAACACCTACGGTAAGTTTATTGATAAACAGGAAAGAAAATTATTAGATAAATTATTAACTAATCGTAGCGAAATAATTTTAGATTTAGCTTGTGGAAGTGGAAGGTTATTAAATTATGCCGAATTTGGCATAGATGCTAGTTCGAAAATGATAGAAATAGCAAAACAAAAACATAAAAATAAAAGTATATATCTTTCTGATGCTGAAAAAACGCATTTTGAATCTAATTCATTTGATACAATAATTAGCTTCCATTTTTTTATGCATTTAGAGCAAGATAAAATTGATAAAATTTTTGAAGAATGTTTTAGAATTTTGAAGAAAAATGGGCGAATTATTTTTGACGTTCCATCAAAAAAAAGAAGGGACTTGTTAAATTTCAAATCAAACGAATGGCACGGAGCATATAGTACTTCTATTTCAGAACTAAAATTAAATCATCGATTTACAGTAAATAGAACTTTTGGATTTTTGTTTTTTCCAATTCATAGATTCCCTAAATTTATGAGAGATTTTTTAGTAAAGATTGATTTATTTATAGCAAACTCATTTCTAAAAGAGTATAGTTCGTATTTAATAATTGAAATTAAAAAAAATGACAATTACTAAAAAGTTGAAGTTGCAAATAAAGCTAATAATTAGATTTTACAAAGATTTTATATCAAGAAATCAATTTAATTTTGCAACAAAACAAAAAAATGAAATTTGTTATAATTCAGCAATAAGTATATCACAAGAAATAAAACCTAGTGACAACTTTGAAAATAAAATATTTAATCTTTCACTTGCCTCAAAAAAAATCAGTGAATATTGCATTATGCCGGATGAAATATTTTCGTTTTGGAAAATAATAGGAAATCCAAACTATGAGTTTAAGAAAGGTCGAACTATACAAAATGGTCAAATTAAAGAAGAAGTTGGCGGTGGCATTTGTCAAGTTTCTGGAATTGTTTACAATGTAAGCCTTATTGCAGGATTACAGATATTAGAAAGGTATAATCATTCTGTTGATATTTATACCGAAGAAACTAGATTTGCACCACTAGGATTAGATGCTACTGTTGTATTTGGATATAAAGATTTAAGAATTAAAAATAATTTTACTTTTCCAATTAAATTTAAAATTGAAGTGGTCGAAAATCAAATTAAAGTTGATTTATTAAGTACACAAAAAATAGAAGAAATTAAATTGTTTTTTGAAACAGAATTTAACGATGAATATATAATTGTAAAGGTTCTTAATGAAAATAAAGAATTAATGAATTCATCGAAATATAAACAAAACATCACGTAACGCCGGTTTTTCAATAGTGGGGTTTTAGGGCATTTGATTCCCGACCATCGCCTGCACGCAAAACGCTATGGGCAAGTTTTGACCAACGTGGACATTACGTACTAACATATTTAAAAGAGGTATCCGAGAACTTTTTGACAATCGAAAACAAAAACGAACTTAGATAAGGAATAACCATAATGATAAATCGAAATATATGAAATCACTATTGATTGCACTGACACTCTTCGGAAGCCAAGTGAATGCACAATGCATTCTCAAAACGGCTTCATTGGGAAATTTCAAGACAGTTTCAGGAAAGGAAATACAGAATTGTTCTATTGCCTACAGGACATTGGGGAGACTCAATGCGGACAAAAGTAACGTGGTTTTGTGGCCTACATGGTTTAGTGGTAAGAGCGACATCATTTGCAATGCAATTGCCCCGATGATGATGGACACCACAGGCCTATATATTATTGTTGTTGATGCTTTTGGGAACGGTGTTTCTTCCTCCCCGTCAAATTGCCCCGGTTTCCCGGAGATTACCATCCGTGATATGGTCAACTCACAGCATACATTACTCACCAAACACCTAACCATTAACCATGTGAAAGCGGTGATGGGAATTTCTATGGGTGGAATGCAGACCATGGAATGGTTAGTAGCTTATCCAGGTTTTTCAGATAAGGCTGTTTCAATTGTTGGTACACCAAAACAATCTTCTTACGACCTGATGCTTTGGAAAACAGAAGCTGCACTGCTCACGACTGCCGGAAAAGATGAAAAATCTAAAGAGTCAGCTATGCGTATGGTATCGAATGTTAATCTGTTAAACATACGCACTCCGTCCTTTTGGCTGTACACATCTAAGCCGGAGAAGGTAGATTCAATTATGCTGGCCGAACAAGCTAACATGTTAAACTCAATGAAGCCGGATGACTTTCTTTGTCAGTTAAATGCCATGATTGCACATGATATCTACAAGAGTTCAGGAAAAGCAATGACTACGATGAAAGAAGTGATTAAAGCTAAGACACTTATGATCGTATCCAAAACGGATCACATGGTTAATCCGGGCACATCAGTCGAGTTATCGAATGTGATTGGAGCAACCTTGATTCAACTCGACAACGAGTGTGGGCACCTTGGCCTATTGTGCGACCAGGAAGGAATAATTAAAGCTGAGGTGACTCGCTTCTTGCGGAAATAAAATAATTACGATTTGCCAGAAGAGCATTTAAAAATGATGAAAGCTACAAGAATCCTCCACGAGCGTATGGATTTGAAGAATAAATTAGTTTCACTGCTTCCTTCGGAGGTGAAAAAATGAACCCTACATAACACCGTTTGTAAACCCAAATGGTTCCTTGCCGTTTTGGCGAAATGCATCATTTTTTTTCTATATGTTCTACGATGAATACGATTAATCGTTAAAATAACAAGAAATTAACCCAATCAAACAGAAAAATGAGTTACTTGCGCCCTGAAATAACTAACGCGCACCAATTAATATGCATCAAATTTTGGGTAACAGCCATAATACCAAGCAACTATGTTAAGACAACCAAAAATTTCGGTGCTAATGGCTGTATACAATACCGATTTTTCTTACATCAAAAGAGCAATTGATTCTGTATTACTTCAGGATTTTCAAGATTTCGAGCTCATTATTATCGATGATGGCAGTAATTCTACTGTTCATGAGTCTTTGTTGCAATATGCTCAGAAAAACGAAGATAAAATAGTCTATATCCGACATAGTAACCGGGGTCAATCAGAATCAATCAATCGCGGTGTTTTAAACAGTGTAGGTGAATTTATAACCATACTAGATGGAGACGATGAATATAAATCGAATCATTTAAGCTCTTGTCTTCGAGAGGTAGAAGAGGAAGATTTGATTTGTTCTACCACTGAAACAATCGTTGATACCAACGATGATTATTTTGTTCCAGATAAAAATGATCTAACAAAACTCATTCATTTAGATGAAACAGTTCTCTTCGGCACCTTATTCGGACGTAAAAAAGTATTTTCTAGCATTAAATTCAAAAATGGCTTCGCTGCCGATGCTGATTTTTACGAAAGAGCAGAAACTCAGTTTCGCGTAAAAAAAGTAGACCTAAGAACGTATATTTATCACAGAAATATTCCAAATAGTATTTGTTCGACCATTAAAAAAGAGAACTTGATCAATTCTTGACCTATGGCTTTCGAAGTACGTCGTTTTCAAGCAAATACTGATGTTATTATGGCATGCCATATTACTGGGGTGTTTGATGTAAATCGCAATACAACGCTTGATAATGATAAGTATGAATTAGTGCGTGACTGGGCTGAATCTGTTGCAAAACAAGGTCTACAAGGTATAATTTTTCATAACAATTTCACCTTGGAAACATGCGAAAAATTCAAAAATGACTTTATTTCTTTCATCAAAATAGATTACAATAATCAATTTAATCCCAATGTCTATCGGTATTTTGTATACAATGATTTTCTACAACAGCATGTTCAGTGCTTCAAAAATATTTTCGTAACTGATGTAACAGATGTCACCTTGGTTAACAACCCTTTCATTGATTCCTATTTTATTGAAAATCCGACCGCTATTTTTTGTGGTGACGAACCAAAAACGCTCAACAATCATTGGATGATGGATCATTCTACCAATCTACGAAACAACATAAGCGATTATGCCGAATATGAAAGCAAATTTGGATCTGAAACGCTCTTAAATTGCGGCATAATAGGAAGTAAAGCTCCGATATTCTTTGATTTCATTAAAAAGTTATGCGCCATCCACGAATCTGCCAATAGCGTAAACCAAACAGCGTTTACTGGTGATATGGGAGCGTTTAACTATTTAGCAAGAACACAATTTAATAGTCATTTGATACACGGAGCGCCCGTTAATACCGTATTTAAAATGTACGAAAACGAACGCCAAGATTGCTGGTTTAGGCATAAGTGATTTTTTTAGGACTCCAAAAAACAGTTTGTTTTGAATCTAAAAATGAGCTATTGGACGAATTGACATTCTCAATAATAATATTGGACATTCGCAAAAAAATCCTACTTTTGATAATATCAAATGATAGTATCAATAAAGGAGCCTTGGGTAATTATAATGCTCGTTTTTTCCGATTACAGAATTCTTTTTTCTAACAACACCGAAGCCACATTAAAACGATGGCTTAGCTGTAAAACATCAGGCTGAAACCCTATTCTATCAACTTACCTTCTTTCTCTTCCTTCATCGATTTTTTCAGTTCCATCCCTCCCACTCCAAAGAATGCTAGTAATAGTATAATGGAACCCATTAACGAATACGTACTACCAGTTAGGTACGAGCTTGGCTCAAATTTCCAATCAATTTTATGATTACCAGCAGCGACCTTCACACCACGAAGTAAGTAATTCACCCGGAAATAATTGGTTTTCTTTCCATCAATGTAGCAATTCCAACCATCAGGGTAATAAATCTCACTGAATACGATTATACCATCAGATGAATTTTTGGAGGTATAGTTCAATTCATTGGTGGCATAACGGGTCAGACTAACACGTGAATTTGTATCTATTTTATAGGTCGCTGCCAATGCGCGCGCTTCTTTATCAGAAGAGGTGGCCACATTTTTAGTATCAATCGTGCCCAATAACTTCATTTCTTTATTTGCTGTTGTTACTTTTTTCAAGGTGTCAATAAACCAAGCATTCCCATTCGTTTTTGTATTTTCGATGGCAGGTGTTGAAGCATTACTAATAAAATACTTTGTATTTAGCATATTTAAAATGGGCGTTGATGGAGCAACAACAAGGGAACTAAAATCTTTACTTGCTAGTAACTGATTGAAAAATTTACTTCGCTCTTGAGGATCTTTTATTTGATTCGCTTGGCTAACTAATTGTCCTGTTGTGTCAGCATTTATAACGGCAGAAATTAGACTATTTTGAACCATTGACATTTCATTTAAGATATAGAAATCCACTAATTCCTGATACCTTTTTAATTTCGCACCATGATATCCTCCAATGCTTTTATGATAAAAACTAGTTTGTGTTTCCGCAATAGGGTTATTGAAATTCAGTACTCGGTAGTTCGAGTTTAAATTAAGCGCCGTAAATGCCGCCATAGTTTCAAGAGTTTGAGTATCTTCTTGATTAGCATACAAATTTTTAGCCTGCATTTTTGACTTAACCGCGGCTACTTTTGATGGGAAATTTGGAACATTTTTATTTTCCCTATTCAAAATTGATGCGTCTGATGGAGAGGCATTATAAGCAATGTCACCATTAATTTTCTCCTCATAACTTTCACTTTCAATGTCATCCGTTAAGTACCTTCGACAAACATTGTATTGATCTACAAGGACCAGCAGGGATAAAGAAGCTACCCAAATTAGTGGGTTTCCCTTGCGAAGCAGGCACACCAAAACAATACCAGCCGTGAGAATGAAGAAAATAAATGTTCTTCCGGCATCTTTCTTATAAATGATAACACGCGCACTAGAGATGGCAGATTTCATTTCATTATAGGAAGAAATAGTACTTTGCTCCTTTGTTTGCTTAATCATATCGCTAAATTGTTTCTTTTCGTTTTTAGATAAGAAATCTCCTGATATACTTGGCACTAAATACAAGATGAAGCCCATAAAAACAACAAGGCCCAATCCGATAAAGTGCATTTTTTGCGTCCCCCATAAGCCATCTTTTTTAATCAATTTATCCACAAATAACATGGCCATCATAGGCGCAATAACCATAACAATGACAAGAATCATCTTGGAATCACGGAATTTATTGTACGCAGGAAAATGATCAATAAAATAGTTGGAAATCGCTCCATCTTTTGCCGCTAATGAAATGGCTAATAAAGTAAGGACAATAACCGGCCATTTTAACGAATCTTTACTGAATATCAAGCCTAAAAGAAATAAAATAGCGACCACAGCACCAATATAAATGGCCCCACCGCTAAACTCTTGTTCCCCCCAATAATGACTCACACCATTTTGAAAGGTATCTGCAAATTTTGGATCAACTTGTTCCATCACATCTTCGTCTTCAGCAATACTTCCCACCTTTCCGCCTTTTGCATTTGGAATAAATAAGGACAAGAATTCACCTTTACCGAAATTATATTGTAAAATATACTCTTTGCTTAAACCGGAAACTCCTGCTTTTTCTCGTGGTTTGCCTTCTGGAGTGATGCTTAGGTCTGAGGCGCCACGTGTTGTATAATTCGCATACTCATAGGTCGTTAATAAATTACTCATCGTGGGAAGAAAAGCCAAGCATCCACCCAACATTAGGGCAGGAACAATCTTAAGTAAAGACTTGCCTTGTTTTTCAACTAATAAACGAATTCCTTCTGCTACAGCTACCACACCAATAAGAATCATCAGATAATACGTCATTTGAAGGTGATTTGAACTCACATTTAAACTTAGAAAAAAAGCAAACACTAAACTGCCAAACAGCCACTTTCCTCTCGTCGCGAGCAGTAAGCCCCCCAAAGTAGGCGCCATATACGAAACCGCGTTGACTTTTGTTAAATGGCCAGCACCGAGGTATAAAATATTAAATGTGGCAAAGCCAAAGGCAATTGCACCGAGAATTGAAACCCATGGATTAACGCGCAAACACATACCCAATATATAAAACCCAAGCATCGAAACAAACAAAATACCAGCCGGAGCAGGCAATCCCAAACGCAGTATTTCGGTCACTTTTGCCATTAGATTACTCGTATGATCAACACTTATTTGGTAGGCCGGCATTCCGCTAAACATACCATTAGTCCATAAAGCCTCTTTCCCATTCATCATTCTGTAATCTGCAATTTCCTTAGCAGCGCCTTGATATTGCTTAATATCGCTTTGCTTTAAATTATAGTCGCTAAATAAAGGTGAGAAATACAGCCACGATAAGCCAATAAATAAAATGATAGCAATCGCGTGCGGAAGTAGTTTAGGTAAAATAGTTTTTATAGTCATGACGTATGATTTGGGATAAAATTAATAGATATTGATATAACTTGTACTATTTTGATGGATTAGCATATCGATTTACATCTTCAGCAGAAATCGCATCATTACAAAGAATGATTAATCGTTCTATGATGTTGCGTAATTCGCGAATATTCCCTGTCCAATCTATGTTTTGCAAAGCAACATAAGCATCTGGGAGAAACTGTTTTTGTGGAATGCCATGTTCATCGCATATTTTACCCAAAAAATAATCAGCTAACAATGGAATGTCATCTTTGCGCTCATTCAGCGATGGAACGTGAATTGGGATTACTGCCAAACGGTGAAATAAATCTTCTCTAAATCTTCCTTCTGAAATTTCCGTCCGCAAATCCTTATTTGTTGCCGCTAAGATGCGACAATCAACCTTAATGTCTTTTTCACCACCCACCCGTTGAATTAAATTCTCTTGCAAAGCACGTAATACTTTTGCCTGGGCACTAAGCGACATATCTCCAATTTCATCCAAAAACAAAGTGCCACCTGAAGCCAATTCAAACTTTCCTTTTTTATCCTTAACAGCAGAGGTAAAAGCCCCTTTTTCGTGACCAAATAATTCACTTTCAATGAGTTCTGAAGGAATTGCGGCACAATTCACTTCAATAAAAGACGCTTTTGAGCGATTCGAATTATCGTGCAAAGAACGCGCTACCAATTCCTTTCCTGATCCATTTTGTCCGGTGATAAGCACACGAGCATCGGAAGGCGCTACTTTTTCAATCATGGCTAATATTCCTTTTATAGAAGCCGATTCACCAATGATTGAAGTCCCTTTGAATTTGCGAATGGTGGTTTTTAATTGAACGGTTTCACTTAATAATTGACCGCGTTCCTTAACATTTCGCAGGGTAATTAACAAGCGATTGAGGTCTAATGGTTTTTCAATAAAATCAAAGGCACCATTTTTTATGGCTTGAACAGCGGTTTCTACCGTTCCATGTCCACTTATCATGATCATGGGAACATTGATTCCTTCTAATTTCATTTGTGCTTGGACCTCTATACCATCAACATGAGGCATTTTTATGTCACAAAAGATCGCATCGTATTCTTTCTTCCGGAGTGCCACTAAAGCCTCTTCGCCATTCTCAACCTCATCAACCGAATAGCCCTCAAACTCAAAAATTTCACGTAAAGCTCTGCGTATTGCACGCTCATCATCAGCAATTAGTATTCTCATTCGTTATATTTTTTTTACGGTTTGCTCTAACATAGGCACAAACTTAAAGGTTCCAAATTCCTCCACTTTCATGTTTTGCTCATCCTCTTTTATAATACGCAACATTTTTTGTTCGACTCCTTCCCCAACAGGAATAACCATTAAACCACCCACTTTCAATTGTGTTAGTAATAAACGTGGAATTTCTGGCGCACCACAGGTAACTAAAATTTTATCAAATGGACCATAGGAAGGCATTCCTTTATACCCATCCCCAAAAGATAATTTAGCGTTAAAATTAAAGAAAGAAAGCATTGATTTTGCTTTAATGTGCAGATCCATATGGCGCTCCACAGAATAGACCTTTGCGCTCAACTGGCATAGTATACAGGTTTGAAAACCAGAACCTGTTCC
>JBILCD010000051.1:0-12846 GCA_044353285.1 Crocinitomicaceae bacterium
AATAGAGTAACCTATGACATTAGTTCTAAACCTCCTGCCACTATTGAGTGGGAATAAATTTATACATATGAAAATTAAAACCCTTACCCCTCTTTTTATTATTTTCTTTTTTTTTAATCAGTATATTTTATCTCAAAAATACTATCCTGTTGTGAAAAAAAATGGTGATTTCTGGCATGAAATAAATATCTATCAGGGTCTTACCTTATACTCCTTGTCACAAAAAATTAATTGTAGCATAGATGATATTATAAAACACAACCCAGGAGCAAGTGCTGGTTTAAGTCTGGGTGAGAAAATATACTTTCCGCTGGCGCGTAAAACTCTACGCCATAAAGTATTATCTAAAGAAAGTTTATATTCGCTTTCGCAAGATTATTTGATTCCCATAGATTCAATCATTAGTTGGAATCCAGGATCCGAAACAGGAATTCAAATTGGTAATGATTTAGTTATAAAAAATGGTGCTGTTCGTTTGTTATCCGAAACTTCATCAAAAACAATTGACGCTGAATCAAATCCAGATAATAAGATTGAAATTAATAAAGATGACGGATTAATTAGCCATGTTGTTGTTAAAGGAGAATCAGTTTACGGAATTGCAAAAAGATACATGGTTCCATCCGATAAAATTTGTGAGCTTAATGGAATAAATCCTAATCAAATTAGAGTAGGAAGTGTTCTTAAAATTCCTTTAAAAAATACAATTGACGTTTCTCAAAATGAAAAACCTATTTCCGTTGATATAAATGGCAAACCTGTTTTCAAGCCTTTAGTAAATCCTAAAATTGCCATTTTTTTACCTTTTGGTGCGGATACGCTTAAAAAATCAGGGGAAAATCATAAAAGAATGTTGCATTTGTATGTTGGGATGTCCCTTGGTATGCAAGATTTTACAAAATATTTTAAAAGTGCTGAATTTACTTATTATGATTACTATAGTCCAAAGGTAAAGCTAGACTCAGTGCTTCTTTCAGAAAATATGGCTAACATGAATCTCGTTTATGCTCCACTCATTAAGGAAGATGCTGAAAGGATATCAGATTTTTGTAAAGCGCATCAAATTCCTGTTATAATGCTTCAAGAATTTAATTCCCCATCTATTCGATCAAATCCATTTGCTTATCAGCTTCCCATGTCCAGTCGAACTGAGGCAATTTTAATTGCAAACAGTTTATATAAGATGCAAAAAGGTCATCAAATTGTTTTAGTTCGTTCTAAATCGAAAGAAGTATATGAAATAGAAGAAGCTTTTTTATTGGCTTACCAATCTTTTTTTGCCTCTCCTCAACTTGCTAAAGTTATTGAAGCTGACACTTCTGATTTTATGAATGTGGTAGATACATTATTGCCAACATGCTATGTGAGTTTTGTAAATCAATCTGCAGAGGTTAAAGTAATTCTTAAAAGAACAAAAACATTGCGAAATAGCTTAGTTTTTGGTTCGAGTAATTGGAAAAAAGATAATTCTCACATGAAAAATAATTATACTTTCTTTTACGCAAATGTCCAACGTCCATATATCCCAGGCAGCCTAGATTTTATGTACATTAGATTGAGAGATCGGTATAGAACTAAAGAAAACGACGCTATTTGTAGGGGCTATGATTTTATTAATTTACTGCCTAAATTAATTTTATTAAATGAGCCAGAAGCAAAAGGATTTCTTTATAATATAAAATTTACTCAAAAAAATCCTGAGTCATATCACGAAAATACTTTGGGTTATCTGTATAAATATGTTGACGGAAAATCCAAAGATTTTATATTTATTAAATGATAAATAAAAGTTTCGTTCATTCGAAATTTCGCGAACTCCAGCGATTCATTACATCAGCGCTTGAAAAATGGGATGGCGAAGCTGTCTTTACAGAAGACGAGTGGGATAGAAAAGAGGGCGGAGGTGGATTTACTTGTACTATAGCGAATGGACGAATCATCGAAAAAGGTGGGGTAGCATTCTCTGCTGTTGAGGGTGAGGTCACAAAAATGATGAGGGATCAATTAAAATTAGACGGTGAGCGCTTTTTCGCCACAGGAGTGTCGATTGTTTTGCATCCCAAACACCCAAGACATCCAATTATTCACATGAATATTCGGTATTTTGAGATGGATTCAAAAATATATTGGTTTGGTGGTGGAATTGATTTGACACCTCATTATATCGTGGATGAATTAGCGTCTTCCTTTCATCATGAATTGAAAAAGATCTGCGATAATTACAACCCAAATTATTATGATAGTTTTAAAGCGTGGGCAGATGATTATTTCTTTCTGCCGCATCGTAATGAAACTAGAGGTGTTGGAGGTATATTTTTCGATAATCTCACCGAAAATGATTCGATTTCAAAAGAGCAAATTTTCTCTATGTGCCTCGAATTAGGGACTGCTTTTCCATCCATTTATATGGGGCAAGTAGATGGATTTAAGGTTTCGGAGTATACACCTCAGGAAAAACATTGGCAAAACATCAGGCGTTCACGTTATGTTGAATTCAATTTGTTGCACGATAGAGGTACAAAATTTGGAATTTATAGTAATGGACGCACAGAGTCAATTCTGTTAAGTATGCCCCCCACTGCCGAATGGATGTATAATTATATTCCAAGTAATAATTCCGAGGAGGAACAAACGCTTAGCAAATTAAAAAAAGGAATGAATTACTTGTAAAGTGTTAATTAATTAGTACTTTTGCAATTGAAAATTTGATCTTTTAAAGACTAAAATCATGATAAAATTTAGTTACGCAATCTTTTTAAGTTTGCTCACTAGTTTGGCCTTTTGCCAAGCGCCTGTACCTAGCTTTTCTACTTCTCCACCAGCCGTTGCCGGAACAGTAACAATTTGCCAGGGAAGCACCATTAACTTCGTTAATTCATCTACCTCAACGGTTGTTGGTACTACATATAGTTGGAATTTTGGTTTGGGTGCAATTCCAGCCACAGCAGTCGGACAAGGACCTCATGTGGTGACTTACAATACAGTGACTGCGCCTACAACAACAGCCACACTAACCGTTACTAATCCAGGTCTTCCTGCTGTAAATTCAACGAGAACAATAGATGTGAATGCTACTCCTAATGCTGCGCTTACCTTGGCCTCAATTGGTGGAGGTTATGGAACAGTGACTCAGGCAGGTCAGGTGATTTTTAAAAATTGTGGTTCCATCGATACCGCTTTGTTCAACTTCAACTCCTTGTATAACAATACGGTGACTCAAACCTTCAACTGGGGTGATGGTAGTTCGTCTACCAATTTTGGCATGACAGGTCTTCAGATATCACACCTGTTTCCTTTGGGCCAATTCACGATGACCCATACCGTAACCCAAAATGGATGTTCTTCTACAAACACATATGTTGTTTTTAATGGTAGTGCACCATTGATTACAGTGGCAGGAGCAGGAACAAATACCTGTCTTCCATCTCCATATTCTATTGAAATCATTTCTAATGATGTCGTTGTCGACTATACCGTTTCTTTTTCTGATGGTTCTCCTAGTATGGTTTTCACAACTTCAAATGATACAACCATTAATCACCTTTTTAATACATCTTCATGTGGTGTTGATTACGTTTTTGCACCTGGATTTCCGCCAATTCAAAATGCGTTTTCCGCCACTGTAGTCGCTCAAAATCTTTGCTCGGCTGGTGGTTTTCCAACCGTTATAACCGTTGGTCCGATTACTATTTCTACGGGTACTACTGCTGCGTTCAGTTATTCGCCTGCATCTCCGATTTGCGTTTTAGACCCTGTGACCTTTACGAATCAATCAGATGGGGGTGAAAGTATTAGCCAAACCGGTTGCGACAGTACTTATGGTTTTTATTGGACCATCAGCCCAAATACCTATACGATTAATTCAGGTACGCTAGGTTCGAGTAATGGTTTTGTTGGCCCTTCGTATGATTACGCGCAATGGACGAATGGAACAGATAACCTAGAGATTTTATTTAGTCAGCCAGGAACCTACGATGTTTGGGTGTATACGGGTAATTTTTGCGGCGTAGATTCAATCATGCAAACGGTGACCATCAAACCAACCGCTTCCTTGTCTTTTTCGCTGTATGATCAAACGATTTGCAGTGGAGATTCTTCTGCAGCTTTTCAAATGACAGCGAATCAACCTGGATATGTTATCACGTGGAATATCACAGACACAACGAATGTATCAAATGTTACCGTAATGTCGGGTAGTGGAACTACTCCTCTTGTTTTTAATCCACTTTTTTTATTAAATAATACGACTGAACCGGGAACAGTGGAAATAACAGCTACTGTGGAATGCTCAACAGATCCTGACGATATTCATACTATTACTGTAAACCCTCAGGCCAATGTGACTATCGATCCATTGTTTTATGAAATTTGCGGAGGAGAAACGACCGACATCGATATTACTTCTAATTTGGATAATATGAACTTTTCATGGACAACCGCCGGACCAGCAGCGATTGTGGGTGAAGCCAACGGTTCAGGAACTAATATTTCTCAAACTTTATTTAATGGCGGTAACTCTGTTGATACCATGCAGTACACCGTGAGTGTAGTGAACGCACTTTGTCCTGGACCTGATGTGGTAGTATCCGTAGCTGTTATTCCACAAATTACTGTTAATACTAATCCAAATTTCACCGTTTGCCCCGGAGATACAATCAATCCAGATAACTATATTTCAGTTCCAGTTGGTGGTGTTATTACTTGGACGAACAATAATACCAATATTGGTATTGGTGCCTCAGGTAATGGTGATTTACCTACTTGGAATGCGGTGAGCAATACCACTGGTTCAAGCATTACAGCCACTATTAGTGTTGATGTTCAATTGGGTGATTGTCCTGCTGTTAATGATCAATTTACAGTCACTATTTTACCTTCACCAGCTTTTAGTTATACTACCACTCCTTCATCTGGTATTGACTGTGTTACCGGTCTTGGAATCATTAATGGCGCATCGAATCCAACGAACGTTACAGTAGCTTGGATTGGCCCTGGTATTTTAACGGGAGGTAATACACTGAATCCAACAATCAATTCTCCAGGAACCTATACGATTACATTAACAGACAACGTCAATTCTTGTGTGACTATTGATACAGTAATCATTGAGCCACCTGTATTGATTAACATCACAGAGGTAAATGTGACCAATGTTTCATGCAATGGCGGAAGCAATGGAAGTATAAATATTGACACGGATAATGGCAACGGAAGCAACTTGAATTATTCGTGGTCACCTGCACAAACTAATGCTGCAACGGTGAATGGATTAACAGAAGGAAATTATACGGTAACGGTTACTAATGCCGATGGCTGCATCGATCAAGCTACAGCTACCGTATTAGAGCCAACTATTATTACTATTTCAGAAATAGATTCAACAGGCTCTGAGTGTGGTGAAGCGAATGGAAGTTTATCCGTAATGGCACTAGGCGGACAAGGCGGTTTCTCTTACAGCTGGTCTTCAGGAAATACAGGTGCTACCGCCAACAACTTAGACGCTGGGAATTATACCGTAACAGCAACGGATGCTGCAGGTTGTAATCAAACCCTAAGCTTAGATTTAGGTTGTACTCCATTAATACCAATAATTGTAAATCAATTTATTTCTCCAAATAATGATGGTAAAAATGACTTATGGATAATTGATAACTTAGCGTTTTATCCAAATAATTCAGTAAAGGTTTACAATCGTTGGGGGAGCTTAGTTTTTGAAGCTGAGCCTTATCAAAATGATTGGAATGGCCATTACAAAGGTACGGCTGCAAATTCATTACCTGCTTCCACTTACTTCTATGTAATAGATACGAAGAAGAAATCACAAGATCCATATACTGGATATATAGAAATTCAACCTTAAACGAAATGAGGACGATCAATTTAATTGCAATTATTTGCCTGACGAGTATGTCGGCATTTGCACAGCAAGATGCTCAGTCATCGATGTATTTTTTTAACCCGCTTCAATTTAATCCTGCGTATGCGGGGAGTAGGGGTTCTCTTAATATTACAGGTCTTACCCGAGCCCAATGGGCAGGTTGGGAAGGTGCCCCGCGGACACAATTCTTATCTATTCATGCACCAATTGTGAGAAAGCACATAGGTGTAGGTGGTAACTTAAGTTATGATAAAATTGGTTCTCGCTCAGGTGTTAATGCCATGGCAACCTTCGCTTACCATATGCAACTAAACAATGATGGACTGAAATTATCCCTTGGCGCCTCAGCTGGAATTCAGCAAAATCAATTTGATTTCTCAGGTCTTCAAGTAGTGGATAATACGGATCCTAATTTTTTACAATCTAATTCAAGCCTAAAAGCAAATTTTGGATTTGGTGCATATTTATACGCTAATAAATTTTATGCTGGAGTTTCAATTCCTCAACTAGTAAAACGATCTATTGATAATAATGCTGGAAATTCTTTTGCTCAACGACATTTATATGTCATGGCAGGATATGTTTTTAAGGTGAATAGTGTTGTAGATATTAAGCCTTCCTTGTTACTGAAATATACTGGGAATGGGCCGCTTATTGCAGATCTAAATGTTTCAGCGCATTTGTTCAATAAGTTTTGGGTAGGCTCAATGTTTCGGGTATACGATGCGGTAGGGTTTAATGCATCTTACCAAATTAAAGACTATTGTATGGTGGGTTATGCCTACGATTTTCCAATTAATGGAAAATTAATTAACCAATGGGGAAGTCATGAATTTGTACTTTCTTTTGATATACGTTCTAAAAACAATGCTTTTCTAAGTCCAAGATATTTTTAATATGAAAATTTCATTCACAATTTTATCCATAATAGCGCTTTCATCATTTGGATGGAGCCAAAGTTATAAAGCTGATTTCGCAAGGGATTTATCCATGCAGTTGAAATATGCGGACGCCTTACCAGTTTGGGAAGAATTATCCAATGCTTTCATTGGAAAAAAGAAGAATAAAAAAACAGTTGGAGATTATTCATATTTACGAATGACAGCAGAAGCTGCCATGTATTCTGAACAATATTCTAAGGCGCTATATTGGAATCAAGTATTGGTAAACAAGAAGCAAGCTAATGAACAAGATTGGCTCAATTTAATCGACTTAGTTTGTTTAAATAAGAAGTATACACGTTTAACCAATGTGATTGATTCGGCAGCTAAAGCTTTCCCTCAAAGTATGGCTATTATGAAGATTAAGGCGAATGCAACTCTACTAAATTCTAGGATTTCTAGCAGCTCCGACTACACTGTTTCGCTGTACAAAAAAGCAGAGAATGGGGAGGATTTTTCAGCATTCCCATACAAAAAAGGAATTCTGTTTGCATCAAATCAGTACGGTCATGGTTCCGCTAATCGTGAATACGATAGGACTAACCAAAATTTTACCGATATTTCTTTCTATGATCCGACTGCCTCGAAAGAAAAGGCTAAGATTTATCAAAAACCATTTTGGATTGATTTCCTCTTTAAAAATCAGTGGCGCGAAATTAAACGTACTGATTCTCATGATGGCCCAATTTCCTTTAATCCGGATTATACAATGTCTTTTATTACCACTAACCAGCAGGAAGTTGATCTTGATAACAGAATTAAGTTCTCTAAACTCAAATTGCGCGTATTTACATTTGATAATGAGCAGTGGAATGAAATTAATTTTCCTTTTAATTCGAAAATGTATTCTAATGGCCATGCTACTATGGATTCCTTAGGAAATATTTATTTTGCATCAAATCGCCCAGGTAGCGCTATAAAGAAGTTTATCTATGATGATTCTTTAAAAGTAATCGATACGGTATTCAGTACTGACATATATAAAACGAGTTATGTGGACGGTGAATGGTCTACTCCAGTTAATTTAGGTGAGCTTATTAACACCAATAAAGACGAAGTTTTTCCCTTTATTTCATCAAAAGGCATTCTATATTTTTCCTCTAATGGATGGCCAGGGATGGGTGGTTTAGATATATTCAGTTCGGATATGTCGAATACCGAACCAGAACATATTGGGAATCCATTAAATTCAAATGCAGATGATTTTGCGTATTATGTTAACGAATTTACTGGGAAAGGATATATATCATCTAATCGTGAGGCTTGGGTAGATCAAATTTATTCGTTTACTAAACCTGTATTTAAAGCTGAACTAGTGGCCGTTTTGAAATCATGTAAGGGAACACCATTGAAAAATAAGACCGTTCAGATTGTAGACTTAACTAAAAATATAGCTTCTGCAATTAAAACGAATGCACAAGGTAAAACTGAGGATCCATATATCTTAGAAAAGAATCGGAAATATATAATTTATTATCCTGGTGATGATATAAATAAAGCAGATACTGCTCTTTTTACAGCTACTGTTGATGGTGAATTTGAAGTTAATTTAACGACTTATTTTAAGACGAATGTTACGAAATTAATAGCGAAAGATGAAAGTGGACTTCCGCTAGAAAATGTGGTGATGAACTTATACAAGCATGATGGATCGACAATAAACTATTTAACCACATCAAATGGAGCTTATTCATGGAAGAATGAGGGAATAGCACGTATTGACTCAGTAAAGATGAACCTCATTAACTACGATGATGCTAAAGCAAGCATACCGATGAAATTTGTCGGTAATTGTTTAGATACAGTTGCAATTCCCTTAATTATGAAGATGAAGCAAGGTGAAGAGTTTATCCGATTAGAAATGGTGCTATATAATTTTGATAAATTTTCCTTACGACCTGAGGGAGAAATGGAACTGGATAAATTAGTTAAATATATGAAGGAACATCCTGAGTTAAAAGTAGAACTTTCTTCTCATACGGATTCAAGAGGTTCTATCGCTTATAATGATAAACTATCAAATAATCGTTCTTCTAGTTGTGTGGATTATATCATTAGCAAAGGAATATCTTCAAAAATGATTATTGCTAAAGGATACGGTGAATCAATGTTGCTGAATCAATGTAAAGACGGGGTACAGTGTAGTATTGAAGAGCATCAAGTAAATAGAAGGACAGAATTAAAATTACTTTCTCCTTCTAACCAAATGTTAGATAATAATAAATTAGACAATTAGTATAATTAGTAATTTGCTAAATGCCTTAATGCCATCCTTATCTACGAAATATAGGTCGTTTATTCAATAACTATATTCTTCTAGTTGGTTTACTGACGTATGCCGCTTTATGAAAATATTGGCTCAGCCGTATTAATCATTCGTTTAATAGGTATAATGGAAATCTGCTAGAGTTATATTGTGAATTAGGTTATTGCATAAAAAAAAAAATCCCGATTGCTTTGCACAACCGGGATTCAAGATTCACACGTAGAAAGCTTATCGCTTAATAAAATGTTGGTTTATTCCGTTCACGTTTAGCACATAAATCCCTTGGTTCAGAGCGCTTATATCTAAGCTTGTTGAACTTGATTCGATGAGTAACTTTCCCGTAAAATCGTATACTCGCTTTACTCCATCAATCGAAACGTTTAAAAAGTCTACTGCTGGGTTTGGATAAACGCTGATGGTATTTTCTATTGCTACAATTCCTGCAGATGAACGTACATCAAACACAATCGTTCCTGGCGAAATTCCTACGTTGAAGTTCGATAGTTCGATGTTGTTTGCATCGAAAATATGCACTTTTCCAAAAGAAAAATAGTCGGTTTCACTCGTGTATAACTGACCGGAAACCGTTTCTTGTGCTAGTTCATAGTAATTTAGTGTATGGCCTGTTACTGGTCCGCTGCTGTTCATTACATTAACATCAAATTCATTTAGAATAGTTTCCATTGAAAGTTGATAAACCAAATTATTATCCCGTAAAGCAGAGGTTCCGCATCCTGTTGAAGCAGCTGCCAAATTAACGGTGCTATTGCTTGTGCCATCGAGTGCTACTTTCGAAATTGAAGAACCTGAAAAGTCTTTGTTGTTGACCGTGTATAGAAAACCGCCAAGTTTTACGAGATTATCGGGATTTTTTCCGTCCGGACCAAGATCTACTTCATTTCCATAACTTAGGTTGCTTAAATCCAATTTTCCGATAAGTCCTTTTTCATTACCCCACTCGTAGCCATTGTTAACCGCAATGTAAGCCGAGTAACCATCAATTACAATGTTTTGTGTAGCCCATTTCGGACCTTGCACTGTATCTATGGCTTGAATTAAAGATAGTGTATTAGCATCGTAAATATGAAGATAAGAACTATAGCTAGTCAGGTATTCCCCACGTGTGGCAACTAATTTATTTTGGTAGATTCCTAAATTACGCACTCCTGGACACGAAACAGAAGCTACTTCTTGGTGCGTATTCAAATCCATTTTGAAAATTTTTGTGTCTGCAGCTACATAGTAGAAATTACCATCGATGATGACATCAGAGCCGAAGCGCATTCCTTCTAAGGTGTCAACTATTTGATACGTTTGATTAGCAGGATTATAACTACCAATGGTAACGGGTTCAATAATTTGATTGGTTTGGTAATCAAAATAGCCTTCATTTAAAATGAGGGCTTGGTGCACATAGTTTTGCGCCTGTACAAGCGCTGTTAAGCTTAAACTAAGAGTAAGTAGTACTTTTTTCATACGTTCTGTTTTTTAAACGATTAATAAATAAAATTTTGAAGAAGAAAAAAGATAGGGCAGGGCATGGGTACAACAATCCCATAACCGAGTCCAACTTTAATCTGAAGTCTTCACTCCGTTCATGGCAAGTCTTCTGGCTCACACTAAGTTCGAATCGCCTTCCCGTTTAAACAGTGGACAATGATTCGTTTTTAAAGTGCTTACAGCTGCAGTTACAGCTCCGGATTCACACCGGATTCCTTATTAATCTCTTATTCAGAGAACCAAAGAACAGTGCAAATGTAGTTAAAATCTTCTTATATAGATTTCATCGCCAATTTCTAATAGAATTTTGTTGATTAATAAATTAAGTATAGAGGTATCTTTTTTTATTCTAGTTGATTTATTTGTCAATTAAAAAACTATCACTACTTTTGCAACCGTCTAAACCGAGAGTCGGTGAGGCTACATAAAAATTATTTATACAATATTGGCATGTATTTAAACCCAGAAGCAAAAAAAGAAATCTTCGCTAAACACGGAGGTTCCGATACAAACACAGGATCTACAGAAGGTCAGGTTGCTTTGTTCACGTATCGTATTAGTCATTTGACAGAGCACTTGAAGAAAAACCGTAAGGATTTTGGAACGCAACGCTCTCTTCAATTATTAGTAGGGAAAAGAAGAAGTTTATTAGATTACCTAAAAAGTAAAGACATAGAGAAATATCGTGCTTTAGTGAAAGAATTAGGATTACGTCGTTAATTCTTAACTGAGTACACAAATTTTATTGGAGGGGACATTCGGCATTAGTCGTATGTCCTTTTTTTTGTATAATAACCAAGTAAATAAATAAAAATGAATATAGGAATTAAAAAGTCAATGGTCACCGGTGGTAAAACTATCAGCGTTGAGACCGGTAAATTGGCAAAACAATCGGATGGCGCTGTTGTCGTTCGTATGGGAGACACCATGTTGTTGGCAACTATCGTTTCTTCTCAAGAAGCAAAAGAAGGGGTAGATTTCCTTCCATTAACGGTTGATTACCGCGAAAAATATTCGGCAGCAGGACGTTTCCCTGGTGGATTTTTCCGAAGAGAAGCAAGACCGTCTGAAACAGAGATTCTAGTAATGCGTTTGGTTGATAGAGCGCTACGTCCTTTGTTTCCAGATGATTACCATGCTGAAGTTCAATTAATGATTCAATTATTGTCATATGATGGCATTAATAATCCGGATGCTTTATGTGGATTTGCTGCATCTGCTGCTATCGCTGTTTCTGACATCCCATTCAATGGCCCAATGTCTGAAGTACGCGTTGGTCGTGTTGACGGTGAATATATATTAAACCCAACAATGGCTGAAATGGCTGTTTCTGATATCGATATCGTGATTGCTGGAACGATGAAAGACATCAACATGTTGGAAGGTGAAATGCAAGAGATTTCTGAGGATGAATTAATCGAAGTTTTCAAAATTGCTCACGTGGCTATTAAAGAGCAGTGTCAATTTCAATTAGATTTAGCTGCTGAAATTCCAACTTCACAACCTAAGCGTACGTACTCGCATGAATCTCACGACGAAGCGGTTAAAGCAAAGGTGTATGAATTGGCCATGGAAAAATGTAAAGATGTAGCGAGAATGGGCTTGGCGAATAAAGCGAAGCGTACTGAATTGTTTGACGCCATTAAATCCGAGGTTAAAGCAAGTTATTCTGATGAAGAATTAGCCGTAATTGGTAAATTCATTTCCCCTTATTTTTCTGAGGTTAAAAAGAAAGCAGTTCGTTGGGTAATGCTAAACGATCGTAAGCGTTTGGATGGTCGTCAGTTTGATGAAATTCGTTCGATTTGGGCAGAGGTAGATTATTTACCAATGGTTCACGGTTCTGCGGTATTTACTCGTGGAGAAACACAATCATTAACTACCTTAACCTTAGGTGGAAAAATGGATGAGCAATTAATTGACGGTGCTACTTTTAAAGGAACAGAGCGTTTTATGTTGCATTACAATTTCCCACCATTTTCAACAGGTGAGGCGAAGCCATTAAGAGGTACTTCTCGACGAGAAATTGGACATGGTAACTTGGCCTTACGTGCGCTTAAGCCAGTTCTTCCAGACGATAATCCTTACACAATTCGAATTGTTTCGGATATCTTAGAATCAAATGGTTCGTCTTCTATGGCGACTGTTTGTGCAGGTACCTTAGCATTAATGGATGGTGGAATCCAAATCAAAGCACCAGTTTCTGGTATTGCAATGGGTTTAATTACGGATGAAGGTAAATTTGCTATTCTTTCTGACAT
>JBILCD010000052.1:0-12832 GCA_044353285.1 Crocinitomicaceae bacterium
AATTGTGCTATGCCGTATTCAATGTAGTAAAAGGGGACTTCAAATAAATGCAGCTGGCGTTGCCATGACGTATTGATTTGATCTTCAAAACCTGACCAATCAGTAAGTCCCGTTCCATATTCTTTGGAAAGTGTTGCCCAGTAGGCGTGTCTTTCGGCGATGCTGTGATTGACATTTTCATAAATCCAATGTTGAAAGGCATCAATTTGTGCTATCCAAGGAAGTACTTTTAAAACGCTTTCTAATTGGTCATTTTTTGCCCGCTTTAATTCTTCTTTATTCGGATAAAACTCGTCCCAGTATGGCATTGTTAACAGCTCCATCGACATGGAAGCTAATTCAGCGACTTCTGAAGGTAAATTTTTGAATCCTGTTAATTCGAGGTCCCTACTTAAAAAGGAATGTACGGCATGTCCACCCTCATGGATCATGGTAACTAAATCTCTTTGAGCACCCACAGCATTCATAAAAATGAACGGAACGCCTATTTCATACAAGGGATAATTATAGCCGCCTGGCGCTTTTCCTGTTTTTGATTCTAAATCTAAATGGCCTAATTGTTCCATTGTTTTCAAACAATCAGAAAAATAAGGATCTATTTTGGCAAACATTTTTTTTGTTCCTTCGAGCATTTCTTGTCCTGTTTCGAAAGGTTTTAAAGGGGCATTTCCAGCAGGATCAAAATCTAAATCCCAGGGTTTAAATTTTTCATTGCCTAATTGGTCGAGTTTTTTTTGTTGTATTTCTTTAACGACAGGAACAATAAGCGTTTTAATGGCCTTGTGAAAATCAAAACAGTCCTCTTTTGTGTAATCAAATCGACCTAAGGCTTCAAATTTATAATCACGAAAATTATCAAATCCTGCATTTGTTGCAAGTAGGTGTCTTTTTTGGATTAACTCAGTAAATAATTCATCCAGTTTATCGCTGTCCAATCTTCGTCGATCCACCATTTTAGTAAAGGCTTCTTTTCGAATGGATTCATTTTGTTCTTTAAGATACTGCGCCGCCTTTTGCATGGTGATTTCATTGCCTTCCATCTTAATCGTTTGAGCGGCTGAAATAACGCCATATTTTTGTGCGAGTTCATTTAATTCTGCTTCTAATGGAATGTTTTCTTCCCTGAATAATTGCAGTTGAACATCGTACGATTTAAAATAAATGCGATAGGCTTCATCGTCCATCAACGCATCTTTGTAGGGACTTTTGTTTTGAATTTTATTCAAGGCATCATCTAATGGAGATAATTTAGGCTGAATTTCTGTTATAAATAAATTGTAATCTTTCGAATACGCTTGATTGGTAGTGTCAATGGTCATTTTTATGTACCTCCAAGCAGCATCTTCTTCCAGTACGGCATCTAACTCACTTCGGTGTTTCAACCAATTAATAAAATCTTCCAAGGAACTTATGTCTCTATTTATCAGGTCATCATAATATACGGAAACGGATTCAAATGAATCGATTTTTAAGTTGTCTGCTAAAAAAATGCGGGGATTTTTTGTTAGGGTCATCTGTATTTTTAAGAGTATAAAAATAGAGTTATTTATCGAAAAATGGTCAAAAAAAAAGCACCCGAAGGTGCTTTTGATAGGTTGAACTTCTTATTCTTTTATGAATTTTACCACACACGCTTTATTGTTATTATAAATACCAAGATAGTATGCTCCAGCGGCTAATTTTTTACTCATTTCAATGGTGTTTTTGGCACTGCCATTTTGAGCACCAAGTTTGAATTCAGAAACAACTTGGCCTTGCATATTAAATAATTTGCAGTTCACTTCATCTCCAATTACTCCGTCAATTTGTAACTCAAATGTTCCATTGTTTGGATTGGGGTAAAGTAAATTAACTTGAAGACCACTGTTGTTATTTTCCTCGATTCCTTGAATAGCATCAACCACTATAGTGGTAGTAGAAATACAACCATTGTTATCTTTAATGTAACAGGTATAAGTCCCTGAAAATAACATCGAGAATAACGATCCTGAATAGTAATTGATTCCGTTAATGCTATAGGTATATGGAGAAAGACCTCCCGATCCTGTTAAGGTAATTGTTCCATTGTCCCATGAGGCCGGAGTTGACAAAGCAGCAACTGATAGGGCAGAGGGTTGCACGACTGTTGTCGAATAGGTGGATTCACATCCAGAGGCATCTTGAACGGTGACGGTATAGTTCCCCGGTGCTAGACCAGTAAATTGAGTATTTGATGTGAAGTTGGTCCCATCAATACTATAGGTAAAAGGTGCGGTACCACCAGATGCTAATGCAGTCACCATTCCATCATTCATTCCGAAACAAGAAACGGTGGTAGGTGATGCTGTTGCCACTAAGGCTGATGGCTGGTTAATGGTAATTGTTGTACTGCCAATACATCCTGCAGCATCTTTTGCATAAAAAACATAGGTGCCCGCAGCTAAATTTGTAAAGCTTCCCGAGGAAACATACGTTATGCCATTTTGCGAATAAGTATAAGCGCTTTGGCCACCTGCTGCTGTAAGTAGCACTGATCCATTCTGTTGACCATTACAAAGTACATTATTGGTTTGATTGGACGTTACAGCAATTTGTGTAATAGTAGATAATTGAATGGTGCCTGTTCCCGCACATCCTACATTATCCGTTACAGAATAGCTAATTAATCCAGGTGCTAAACTTGAAAACACCCCATTTCCTTGATTCGCTCCTCCATTTATTGCGTAAACATATGGTGAAACACCACCACTAACACTGATTGTAATCTGACCATTATTAACGGTACAACTTGGTACAGTATTAATGTTAGCACTCACTAACAAGGTAGAAGTGCCGGCAGTTATTACACCAATCTTTGTGTCGTTGCATGTATTTTCATCAGGGGTAGAAGCGTTAACTGAAAGTGATGATGCAGTAACATTATTGGGACCTGCAACTAATCCTGAGATAGTTATGAAAATTGTGTCCTTTGCTCCAACAGTTGTTAATTGATTGGATGAATAATTTACATTGGTAACTGCACCTGCGCCAACTTGCCAACTAAAACTTCCTGTAGTTATAGGATTCGTTCCTCTGTTTTCAATGACAACACCAACTTGAGCGGTAGATCCACAAATAGCAGCGCTATTTACAGGATAAACAGCAATAATCATTGCATCCGTTGCTTCAGGATTCATGCGTAATGCTGATACATTAGACTTTGTTCCTCCGCCATAATAAACACCAGTAAAATAAAATGTTTGTCCATCAAAATCATCGATTGACATGTGGTGATAATCGCCCCATCTTGTGTCACCGGTTTTGGATCCTGTTCCAGCAATAATCGTAGTTTCGGTCATAGTCATTTGTCCGAGTGGGTCACACGGCTTTCTACCAGTCATTTTTAAACTTGGGAAATCACCCGCAGTGTTGCTAGAGGTTGAATAAGCCATGATGATATTGCCATATTTATCAATGTTAATAGCCGGCATCCATCGACCGGTAGTGGTGCCCGGCGCATAAGTGCCTTCTTGGTATAGACTCCAAGTACCGAGGCTTCCGGTTGCTCTTCTAATTTCAATCCATCGCACTCCAGCACGGTCTGCACCATTTACATCTGTTGCTAAACAAAGTACCATTGATTGGTGGGTATCAAAAATACGCATGGGGGCTTTAAACATAACTGTTTCTCTTAATGGATCCAATTTTACAGTCGTTCCTGGCTGCGGGACACATGTAAAGCTTGTTAAACCACATAATTTAGAATCAATTTCTGCGATTGAAATATCTTGTGTTTTAGCAACTGTAGCAGTAGTCGCTGTCCAGTTAATTGTCATTTCCCACAATTCAATCCAATCATTCGTTGGGCTATCGGGTGAACCATTTGAATGAGATTCATCATCTCTATGTCGAACAAATAGTGGTTTCATACCAGCAGGCGCTGCTAGATCTCCTTCTAAATCAACAGGGGTGATTGATTGAAAACCAAAGCCATTTAATGAATAACCTATATCCACTCCAATAAAAGGAGAAGCTGTCCCTGCCAATAAATTACTAAGTCTCATGGCGTAAATGGTAGGTGGCCCTCCTTCATTTGTAGAGACAAGAAACGCATCTGATGTCTTGCAAAAACTCCACTTTGGATAATCTGGAAAAGCAGGGCAAGTAAATTGGTAGGTATAATAGGCACCTTGAGGATTACTTGTTTGTGAAACATGCAGCAATAACTTATTGCCCGTAGAAGAAAACTCCATTAAAAACCATCTTTTAGCAGGTTTATAATATAATACAATTGGGTCACCGTATCCTGCTGGGCCACCTAATGATGTCATTGTTAAAGAACTTGAAATGATCGCGCCAGTCGATTTGTTAAAAATTCGATAGGCTGCTCCACCACCAGAGTTAGTTGATTGTATGGCTACCGTACTATCAGCATCTACAGTTGGGTCTGGAGGCGATAAATTTTGGCCAAGACCTGTCCCTTGCCAAAGAACTGTTGCGCTGGTGGTTTTTTGTAAATTTTCGTGTTGTTGCCACACCCAATCAATATTGTGACTAGGTGATTGGTCCACTTCAACAAGGTCTCGTCCTTTAAAGTTTGGTTTAATAATAATACTTTTAGGTGCGACTTGTTCTTCATCTGCAGGTACCAAATAACTTGTTGTTGGTGTGAAATTCCCGTAAAATGTTGATGTTTGAGATTTCGCAAAGTGAAATATAAAAACGAGAATCGTGGAGAGTAATAATTTATTCATAGAGTCAAAAATTAGGTTTCAAAAATAAAACAATTTATATTATGATATGTTTTAGAGACCTAGATTATTAATTTTACTGAAAAATAATTTTGAAAATAGTATTATCTCCAACAAAGACATTACAACTTTTGCCTTCTTTTAGTGGTAAAGTAAATAGTGAATTACTGTTTTTTTCTGAGGCTTCTAACATAATGAAGTCATTGAATCAATTAAAAGTGAATGAAATTAAAGAGTTGATGGGTGTTTCTTCAAAAATTGCGGAAGAATGTTACGCTTGGAATAAAGAGTGGCTCGATAATCATCAAAATAACAGTAATTTATTTCCTGCAATTTCAATGTTTTCAGGGGAGGTCTATCGTTCCTTTGATTATGCTAGTTTGACACCAAAAGAATTAGCGCTTGCCAATGATCGAATCCTTATCCTATCTGGACTTTATGGTACATTAAGACCATTAGATTTAGTATCTCCCTACCGTTTAGAAATGAAAACCAAGTATACTTGGAAAAAGGATTGTGCTACGCTTTATCAATTTTGGTCAGATCGCCCAACCAATCTCCTTAAAGAAAGTTCCATTATTGTGAATTTGGCATCGCAAGAATATTTCGCTGTATTAGATAAAAAGAAAATCAAGGGGCGAATAATAACACCTGTCTTTAAAGAAAAACAAAACGGATCATTGAAAATGGTCATGATGTACGCCAAGAATGCGCGAGGTAAAATGGCTCGTTTTCTCATTCAAAATGAGTTAAGTGACATCAATGACCTAAAGAATTACAATCTAGATGGTTATTCTTATGATGACATTCATTCAACGCAAGATGAATGGTGTTTTGTTCGATAATGATCGATTAATTTAATCAATCAATTCACTTAACTGCTTTCCGACAGCCGCACCAATTGCTACACCCATTCCACCCATTCTAACCCCAAGGTATACACGATCTTCTATTTTTTTTACAAGCGGCTGTTTCGAAGCACCAATTCCCATAATTCCCGACCAGGCGTAGTCAATTTCAATTTTTTGATAAGGCATAATGATCTCATCTAATATATTTCGCAAGGCAGTTTGTATGTGTTCTGTGGTACCTAGTTCGGTAGTTGTTTCTCCATTAACATCTAGATTTCTTCCACCGCCTAGCAAAATTCTATTGTCTACAGATCTGAAATAATAATATCCTTTATCCATATGAAAGGTACTATTAAGCGAAAGATTCGGAATTGGCTTTGTGATTAATACCTGTGCTCTAGCTGGCACAACATCTTCATTTACCAGTTGTTTGGCAAATCCATTTGAACAGATAATCAATCGATCTGCTTTCATTTCACCAATAGAAAGGTTGATTGATACACCGTTATTTGTGGTTTCAAATTTTTGGCATTCGATCCCGAAAAGGATTGAAATTCCTGCTTGTATCGCTTTTTGGTGAAGTTGCTCAATAAGTTTCCCTGTATTTATACTACCCTCAAGAGAATTGAAATAAGCACAACTAATACCATTGAAACCAAATTTTTTCCCGGGGTTATTTTCTATGGTAAATGTTTCTTCTTTTTGTGTGATTTTTTTGCTTTCGGTGTTTAAATACGCTATTAAGTCGGGATTGATTTCTTCCTCATTTGATTTTATTAGATCGTATGATCCACAAGCTAGGTAATCAATTTTTTGAGGATCAATTAATTGAAATAAGGTTTTTAAACCTTGATAACGTAAATCAAACGTTTCCCAAACTTGATTTTCCGAATTGCTTTTTAGGTCATCAATCAATTCTGAGGGGCTTCCAAAACAAGCAAAACCTGCATTTTTCGTACTTGCACCACTGGGTAGATAGCCTTTTTCTAGAATTAATATCTTCCATAGAGGATATTTATTTTTTATCGCAATGGCAGTAGTTAGTCCAACTATTCCAGCACCGATGATAACTACATCTTGTCCTTCAAAATAGGTGGTTCTTTCCCAATAACTTAATTGGTCAATTCTTAGCATTTTGTTTATTAATGAATTATCCTCAAATTTGCACTTATACAAAGTTAATATATTGAAAGCTTATAAGTTTGCACCTTGAATAAATTTTAATTATGCTTAAAAGTATCTTATTATTTTTCGTGATTATTTTAATGAGTCAAGCTAAGGCGCAAATGGTTGAAATCATCATTCCAGGTTCGGTTAACAACTATGAATCAAAATCAAAAATATTTGGAGCGACTCTTTACTTGGTTCAAGATGGTGTTACGATGTCAAAGACGATAACTACGAATACAGGAGCCTACAATATTCTTGCAAAGATAAATAAGAACAAACCTTTTGAATTAATTGTGTCTAAACCCAATTACATTACTAAAAAGGTCTATTTTGATTTTAAGACCTTAACTTTTAAAGGCCAGAGTGGAAGTATTCAAGCATTAGAGGATCTTATTGTTGAATTGTTTGCAGTCAGACAAGGAGTTGTGATAGTTACCGGTTCGAACGAATATGCTGAAAAATTTACTTGGGATAACGATCAAAAAATAGCTGTCCCAGATGAACAATATAAAAAGTTATCAGATGATAAGATCATTAATTTATATAAAGGTGCAGAACGCGATGCCTTAACTTCAATCTTTTTATCCAAAGCGGAAGCAAGTGCCAAAGCAAAAAACTACGTAGCTGCCATTTCTTATACTGATTCAGTTTTAGCCATAAAACAAAACGATAGTATTGCGTTGGTAAAAAAAGGAATATTTCAAAAAGAAATCGCCAATATAGAAGCGGCTAATAAAAAGAGCAACGAAGTTTCTTCTTTATTGCTCAGTGGTAAAACCCTTTCAGATCAGGGAGATTTTGTAGAAGCGATATCTAAATTTAATCAAGCATTAAAAATAGACCCTTCAAATGTTGAGGCTCTTGCTGAGCTTACCAAAACAAAGCTATTAAGTGATGCTAAAAAAGCTCAAGATAAAAGTACAAATGACCTATCTAAGTTCAAGAAAAATGCAGATGGGTTTGAATCTAAATCCAAGTATACGGAAGCTATCAATGAATTGAATAAAGCACTCAAACTCTCCTTGACAAAGAATCAGAACGATTCAATAGTAGCTAAAATTGCAGATTTAAATTTGAAAAATCAAGGTGTTTCCGTTGAAAAGCAAATTACGATTGAACTTGGATTAGCGAAACAGTTTGATGCGAAAAAAGAATTCTCAAAATCGAAGGAGAATTATTTAAAAATAGAAAAATTACTGAAGGATTTAGACCCCAATTCCGCTAAAAGTAAGTTAGTTGTCATAAATAATCAGCTTGCTGAAAGTTTGAAAAATGCTTTAAAAGACGCTACATATTACGAATCAATTTCGGATTATGAAAAATCGTTAGTTGCTTACAAACAAACACAGATCTTGATTAATTCCTTGTTTGATGTAAATTTAAAGTTAGCAAAGCTCGATGAAGTTAAAATACATATTTTAGATCTCGAAGGAAAACGTAATGATGAAGTGAAAAAATACAATGATGCCATTGATAATTTGAAAACAGCTATTGATAATGCCCCTGCAACTTTAGCAGCGGCGAGTCTTATGTTAACAAAAGAGCCTTTAAAAAGCAAGTCTAATGTAGCGGAGGTGAAGGACTTAAAAGCTCGCATCGATAAACTCAATACATTTTATTCCGATAAAAAAATCAAATTGAAAGCTCAAAAAGATTCTATACAGGCTCAGAAAGCTATTTCGGATATTTATAATAAGGCAATTTTATTAAAAATTTCGACTGTAGAATTAGCCAAGATTAAGTATTCTTCTGACTCAATAAATGCCATCGTCAATGCTAAATTGGTTTCTAAGGGCCAAACAAATCGATCGGGCTTGGTATTGTCTGCACCAGGGACTTTATCAACTGCAGCGAATGCTAGTGAATCATTTGAACAATTAGAATTTACCCGAATGAGTATTGAGAAAGGTAAGACAGATTATCTTATTGAATTAAAAAATGAATTGGATGCCGATAATTATTTCCGAAATGTCAAACAAGAATCAACGAATGAATTGGCTTCACAACAAATCAAACAAATTGTCACAGATGTTGATGTACTTAATGAACAAAAAAATAAGGACGCAATAAAGTATGATAAATCATTAACAAAGTTAATTCAAGATAATGACTATATCATTTATCAGCGCGAGTTAGAAGCTAGTTTACAGCAAGATGCCGCCGCAAAAAAAGCGCAAAATGATATCAATAAAAAGGATGCTTATCTTTTAAAAGAACAATTGAAATCTGATACTATAGCTAACAATTCTGCTAAAAATATCCAGGCTCAACTAAATGATTTAGACCTTAGAAATGAAAAACTAGGTAAAAAAAATGATTCCACTGCATTAGATTTTCAAGTGACTAAAAATCAATTAGAGGTTTCAAGTTATCGGAGAGATTCTATAAGTAATCGCAAGCAAGAACTAGCTGCAAGCGATTTTGTAAAACAAAATAATTACAAAGAAAATATTAAGAATATTGCCAATTATATTAAAGACGAGAAAGGGGTTTGTTTTCCATGGAATGCTTTGACAGAGCGTGTTTATGATATAAAAAATGCGGATGGTTTCGTCGTTTCTGTCATTGTTAGAAGGGTAGTAGTTGATCAATATGGTTATGGGGTTGTCTTTGAGCATACTCGAAATGAAAAAGGAATTTCTTCCTTCACCATGAATGGTACTATTATTACCGAAACCATTTGGTTTAATCAATCTTCTGGGGTTGGGGTCATTATTCCTAATCTTGTTGTCAAAACTGATTGTTAGTTTTTTTTTGTCTTTCATCTTCTCTTTCTGTCTTTTCCTTTTAACTTTATGGCTTAAAGTTTAACATGCAAGTACATTTTATTGCTATTGGTGGAAGTGCAATGCATAATCTTGCAATTGCCCTGAGTCGCAAGGGCTACAAGGTCACGGGTTCTGATGATGAAATCGTTGAACCTTCAAAATCACGTCTGGACTTAGAGGGAATTCTCCCATTGGAAATTGGGTGGAATGAAGCAAATATTCATTCAGATTTGGATGCCGTAATTCTTGGTATGCATGCTCGCGAGGATAATATTGAACTTCTAAAAGCGAAGGAATTATCCATACCTATTTATTCGTATCCTGAATATTTATACGAACAAAGTAAAAATAAAATTAGGATTGTCATTGGTGGTAGCCATGGCAAGACAACCATTACATCAATGCTTTTACATGCAACGAAAAAAATAGGGATCAACGTTGATTATATGGTTGGTGCGCAATTAGATGGGTATGATTGTATGGTAAAATTGACAGATGATGCTGAATTCATGGTCTTAGAAGGTGATGAATACTTAAGTTCTCCAATCGATCGTCGTCCCAAATTTCATTTATATTCGCCAAACGTTGCCTTAATTAGTGGGATCGCCTGGGATCATATCAATGTGTTTCCCACATTCGAAAACTATTGTAAACAATTTGATACCTTTTGCTCGCTAATTACACCAGATGGCCTATTAATCTATAATGAGGAAGATGTAAATGTTCTTGCCTTAGGGAATAAGTATGCTGAATCCTTGCAAACTATTCCATACAAAACACCACTGTTTACGCCTACTTCTGAAGGTACCTTGATGGAATTTAATGGGCATAAATTTCCTTTGAAAATTTTTGGAGCTCATAATTTGCAAAATTTAGTTGGCGCGATGTATTTAGCTCAGTCAATGGGAATTTCTAATCAGGATTTTCTCAGCGCTATGAATGATTTTACGGGTGCTGGTAAACGTTTGCAAAAGGTGGTGGATTCAGATCGGTTTACCATGTTTAAGGATTTTGCTCATTCACCATCCAAATTAAAAGCCACTACAGCAGCGATAAAACAACAATATCCAACTCGAAAAGTAGTGGCGTGTATGGAATTACATACTTTTTCATCTTTAAAGAAAGAATTCTTAAGTCATTACAAGGATACCATGTTGGCAGCTGATGATGCTATCGTTTACTTTAATCCTGATGTGGTTGCCCACAAAAAATTAGCATCAATCACTTGTGAGGATGTTATAGTTGGCTTTGGCGGGAATGTTATTGTTTTTGATAACAGTACTAATTTTTTAACTTACATTTATAATATAGATTGGAACGATACGGTTCTATTACTGATGTCCTCAGGAAATTTTGATGGAATTGATTATAAGTTACTTGGTGATGAACTTATTGAAAAGCTAGGATAATGATAAAAATTGTTTTTTTTGTACTATTATTTTTAGGGCATTCGTTTGTATTTGCTCAATTCAATGCTAAAAAAGCTACCCAACTTAATTTATCATCTTTTGAAAGTAATAGTTATGAATTTTCTATGCTTGTATATGATTTGGATGAAAATAGCTATTTGTATTATAATGATTCATTAATTCAAAAGAAATATACTCCAGCATCTACCTTCAAAATTCCTAATACAATTATTGGTCTTGAAAATGGGATTATTGATAGCGCTAATTTTTTAATGAAATGGGATGGTGTAAAACGTGAAAATGCTAAATGGAATGCCGATCAAACCTTAAATCAAGCATTTAGGAATTCAACAATCTGGTATTTTCAGAAACTTGCGAAACAAATTGGTCGTGATAAAATGCAGGAGGGACTTAATTTATTGAATTATGGAAACAAAACGATTGGGGATTCGATAGACCAATTTTGGTTAAATGGAACGCTAAAAATATCTATGTTAGATCAAGTTGGATTTCTGACCAATATCATTAAAAGAAAATACAAGTTAAATCCAAATACCTATGACTGCCTTTTACAAATAATGAAATATAATCTTTCGTATCAATACGTGGTATATTGTAAGACTGGTTGGGGCCAACAAGGATCTGAAGATATCGGTTGGTTGGTTGGCATGGTCATTAAAAATGGAAAGCAATATGCATTTGCTACGCTAATTACCACCAATGATTATAAAAAGTTTGACATGGCAACCTTGCGGTATAAAATAACTAAGGCTGCTTTAGATAATTTGAAGTAGATCGAAAAACGATACCCCTGTAGATCAATGCTATTATCAGACTATTAAAGGTTGAATACATCAACAAGGCCAATAATGAGATTACCATCGTAAACTTAGGACTTGTCCACTGTTTCGTTTGATTGATTCCTTCTGCAATTAATTCTCCATCTGTTTTGTTTTCTAATGAAGGATTAGAAGTTCTAAGTTCTTTTAAAAACTTTTTATCCATTAGTGAATTCTTAGTTTGCTCTAGCTGATGTTGATTGTATTCCGGATGAATATAGGAATAAAAAATAAAGAGAAAACAACTGACAAGCACGGTATGTGGCATTGCAGCCGTCATTCCTGTCTTTATGTCCAAGAGTAAATTATTTTCCGTTTTTTGTTTTCTCTTCACAATGTATAAGCCAATAGATACCGCACTTGTTAAGAGGAACATATTTAGAAACACAAATGTCTTAGGGTTGCCAAAGGTAAAGAATCCAAAAGCATAGGCGAAATATCGAATTAGGATCCAGATTATAGCGGTTGAAACACCAATAAGAACAGGAATTTTCATCTTAGCTATTCATTGAAATAAGAAATTCTTCATTCGAAATGGTATTTTCCATATGCGATTTTAAGAATTCCATTGCTTCAACAGGATTCATATCGGCAATAAATTTACGCATAACCCATACGCGCTGTAAAATATCTTTGCTCACCAATAAATCTTCTCTTCTCGTACCGGATGCGGTAATGTCAATAGCAGGGTATATTCGACGATTCGATATTTTTCGGTCCAGTTGTAATTCCATATTTCCTGTCCCTTTAAATTCTTCAAAAATTACTTCATCCATTTTTGAACCTGTTTCAGTTAAGGCGGTTGCAATTATCGTTAATGATCCTCCATTTTCTATTTTACGAGCAGATCCAAAGAATCGTTTCGGTTTATGAAGCGCATTGGCATCTACACCTCCAGAAAGCACTTTTCCTGAAGCGGGAGAAACGGTATTGTAAGCCCTAGCCAAACGTGTAATGGAATCTAATAGAATACAAACATCGTGGCCACATTCAACCATTCGCTTTGCTTTTTCTAAGACCATGTTAGCCACTTTTACGTGTCTTTCTGCTGGTTCGTCAAAGGTTGAGGCAATTACTTCTGCTTTT
>JBILCD010000205.1:0-4422 GCA_044353285.1 Crocinitomicaceae bacterium
GAAGGATCAAAGGCTCTATTGACATTGGTAAAATAACCTTTCTGAAAAAGATCTTGTACCTGCAAATGTCCAAACTGCTTATGTTCCATGGCTCAACAAAAAATTAATCTGTTTTTGGCAATACATAGCTTTTGTCACCTTGCAACTTATTAAATTGAAATAAAATACATGGATAGTTAGTATACAAAACTTCGTATAAGTTGAACGCATCCAATTGCTCGTCAAGCATGTGAAGACGATATGGGTCAATAGCAAAGATCTTTTGTGTATTTTGAAAGTCCCGAAAGTTATTTATGATATTAATTATTTGATCTAAATTACCGCTTTCTTTAATTTTACGTTTAGTAAGACCAACAAAATTCGTAGGAATAATGATTTTATCAAAGGCTTCTTTGGTTTTCTTGAAATCTTTAAACTCCGGCAGTTTCATTGTTTTTTTAATACTTTCTAATGAATTTTGATTTGATAAATAGGTATTTATATCCTTAATTAATTTCGTGGAAGAAGTATCATTTTTAAAAAAACCCAACATTGAATTGAGATAAGATGTATCCAGTTCTTCCCGATCTTTTAAGTTTCTGATTAGTAACTCTTTTACATATTTTATGTGTTGCTCATTACTTAATTGATACTGATTCAATTTGTCATTATTTTGTTTGTACTGCGCGATTTCTTTATTAAGCTCAGCTATCAGAACTTTATCTTTCATTATTTCAGTTGCATCATCAGTACCTTTTTTGCTTAATGAAATATTTGATGCCTCTAAAGCTGTATTCTTTACTTTAAGCGAGTCAATTTTTATTTTATTTTCTGAAAGAGTTTTTTGTAAAAGGTTGTTTTTTCCTTTGCTAGAATCTCTGGTAATAGAATTCTTCTTTAGAACTTCACTAAGTTTATTTTCGATAGCTGTTAATCGATCATTGATCGAATCGATAGATGATAATGTAACAGTTATTGAATCTTTTGTGGTTTGAGAATAGCCATTGGTGCCTAAAATGAAAAGAAAAATCGCGGATTTGATAAAGCGCATAGATAAGTAATAATTAGATTAGTAAAAACATGCCCCATTAGCAGGATTAGAGAACCATGATTTATAGTATGGGTACTGAATAACTGCTGATTCTTCACCAAAACCTTCTAAATCTTGATAGTCAAATGTTTTTAAATGATCTGAGTCTTCTTCACACTCTTTAATAAGCTCAGTCACCCTAGAAACATCACTCTTAAATTGTTTTAATGTCGAAAAATAGTCTCTTTTCATTGTTATGCAATTGGGATTTCGAGCTAAGTCGCCTAACTTAATTTCGTCAATTTTGGTATATAAACTGCTCCACTTGTCGAAATTATATCTTCCTTTCAAATATTGATTTACCTGAGACTCCATGCGCTCCAATTGCTTATAGGCATTAAGTTCTGAAATTCCTTTATTTAAATCATCAGGATGTTTAGAACTGAAAGAAAGCATCTCTGCATAAAGGGTAGAAGGAAATGCTGTAAAATTGAGTTTTAGGCTGTTGTATTTTATTGCTAAGGATGCAACGTACTTTTTATCTAGACTCTCTACTAATCGAGATTTAGATGCCTCGCTGATGTTCTTGTTTGAACTGGAAAGCAAAATTTCACTGTACACTTTTTTATATTGCTCATTGTTTTGCCAATCTGCTTGGCCAATTTGCTCTACCATAACCACTAAACTATCAGATGATTTAGGTTTTGGCGGCGGATGACCACTAATCCCCTCTCCTCCCATTAAGGACCATATCAGTAATGCTGAGACTATAAATAGAAAAGATAAAAAGTATACTTTTTTCATTATTTCTGGTTAATTTGGAATTTTAGTAATCGCTAGTTTGGCAGCCGTTATTTCAGTTGAACAATCAGTCGCACAAGTTTCACTAAATGTAGTGATTTGATTTGTTAGTTCTAATTTCCTAGCCTTTCTAGCATTTGGTAATAACTTTTTCGCAGCAACGGCGTCTTCTTTTATTCTATCTGCTTGAGCACATTTGCAAGTTGCTGCTACTGGTGGTGATGGTTGTGTTCCTGGTTGTGTTCCTGGTGTTGATGGTGGTGTTGTTGGTGTTGTTGGTGTTGTTGGTGTTGTTGGTGTTGTTGGTGTTGCATTTTTGCTAAAGCATTTAGCGAGGAGGAATTCTTTTTCCTTATTCGTTGTAGGAATCCAACTAGCACCATTTTTAGTTTCCCATTTCCCGTTAAAATAGCGATAGGTCACACGATTTGATGGGGTTGTATAACCACCTTCGGTAATATAAGTCTTTGCCTGTTCAAGAACAGTATAGCCAGCTGGATTTTTATTATCAGATTTAGCACCCGGAGGTATTGGCGAAGTAACATCTTTAGTGGTATCTAGTGAATTACCAGGAGGAGTTGGTGTTGGTGTTGGTTGCGGCAGCACAGCCCCAGGACCAGTAACAATAACAGGTGGCTCATCTGTAAACAAACCAACTTTCCAAAAAGTAAAACCTAAAGCGCCAATAAATAATACTAGAAACAAAGCGATGAGCGATTTTTTAGATCTTCCTGATTTATTTGAATGACTTCCTGTGTCGATTCCAGATATATCAATACCGCCCCCCCTACTCTGTCCATTAACCTGGCCGGTGCTTGTTGCTTCTGTTATGGTATTCATGTCAAAGCTTCCCGCATGCATTTCCTGAGGTATTAACGTTTTAGCAAGCCTACTTTTTTCCTTGTCTATAATCTGAATGATTGCATTTCCACTAGGAAGCGTAATCATAAATTTATTTTCAGCGGTGTTTAGAGATTGAATCTGTATGTCATTAACCTTGACGTAATACCTCTTGCTATCAAAGTGAGTAAATACAAATTGATTTGATGAACTTGGAGTAGGATCAATTTTGATTGGTGTAGATAAATATACGCTAGCTTTTTCATGCGCAACAAAATTTTCAACTATATTACTATTATACGATATGGTAATTTTATCAAATTTCCTAAGGTCACTTATTTGAACTGTTTTCTCATCTAGTTTTGAAAATCCTTCTGGTTTAACTTCACTCCCATTCTTGTTAATCTTATGTTCATTGCTTATAAAATTATTAATTTTAAGAGTGTATTTTCGTTCTAAGGATGTAACCGCAATAAAATTCGGATTACTAGAAACAAAGGCATTTGGTCGATCGAAGAAATAGATTTTACTGTAATCTAAAATATCTAACTCAGCAAAAACCTCTTTAATTTGATCTATAGAAGTATAGTCTTTAAAACCAATTTGTGTTCCAACACTAGCGTTAGAATTAGTAGAGGTTTTTGTAGTGTATTCAACTAACTTTCTATGAAAAATCTCCTGGTTTGGCAAGCCAGAACTTTCGACTTTATAGTAATTTTTAAAACTTGCTAATAATTCCAAAACACTAGCAGATGGAACTGAGCCAGAAGGAAAAATAATTGAAAATACAATGTAGGCTTTTCTACTACCCGAATAATCCATAACAGTTGGATCATAGAGAGAAACGAGGGTTTCACTCCCAATACGTTCAATAGAATAAAAATCACTATAATGAGACTGGCACAAGTCTCGAATGTCATTTAATGAAGACTTAATTGTTTCGCTCAAATTATGAGAAAACAAATTCTTTTGAAATCCTGATGTTATCCCCCAAACCACATATCCGATAGAACTTGCTGACATTATATATAATTTAATTTAAGACCTTCTAAAGTAATTTAAAATTCCACCACCGCCATTACCATGGCTATTATCAATAATTTCTCTAACAATTTTTTTTGCCCAAGTATAATCTTTCTGATAAACAAATGAAGATTTCATTGATAAACTTCCAATAGAATATGGGTATGCTTTTATTCCTAACTCACTATTATATTTTTGCTTAATGACTTTACAATTAGTAAGAAAAGCCTTATAGTTTTCATTTAAAAAATCACTGGCAAATTGAAGTGAATCGACCCCTTGTGGAAATAAATCTGCCTTTGCCACTAAGATATAAATTCCATCTGTTTTTTTGAAGGTTCCAAATTGATCTAAGAGTGATAGAATTGTTAACATTTTAGCCCCTTGCGGTGTATTTCCATCTGGGTTCTTAGCTCTTTGAACATGCATATCATAGTCTATGACAAAAAACAACAATTTACGATTGTTATTATCGAGGAAATTTTTGGCATTTAAATTATCAACGGAAACGCCTCCACCAACTGCACTGTCAAATAATTCTCCACTCATCTCTATGAAATTCAATGGGTATTTCCTTTCAGGCCTCGAAGAATCTTCTATTAAATCAAATGGGATATAATTCACCCCATCTTTATCAGCAATTGTTGACTGTGGTAAAAACCCTAAATCCATTTCGTGTTGAATGGCATTTTTATATCCAGTACCAATTAAACTATGCGTATTTTCAATTATCAATCCTTCTTTGTTTA
>JBILCD010000206.1:0-4420 GCA_044353285.1 Crocinitomicaceae bacterium
AATGAAGCTTGGTCAGGAGCAATGGATGCGTCTCCTGATGGAAATCGGATTGGAATGCCTGTGGATTGGAGTGATCGCATAGAATTTTTCGATTTCAACAAGACAACGGGAGTTGTAAGTAATCCACTAACGGTCAATGTTACGGATGATTCAAATCTACCTTTTCTCAGAAAGTATGGCGCTTGTTTTTCTCCCGATGGTTCAAAATTTTATTACACAAATATCAATTCGGTTTATCAATTAAATTTAAGCACCTACACTTCAGCTGCCATAGCATCTTCAATTACCTTGATCTATTCTCCAATTCTTGAACCCAACAATTATCCTTGTTTTCAAATCGAACAAGCTCCAAACAATAAATTGTACGTTGCCATAGGAAATACTGGAAGGCTCGATGAAATCTCAAATCCTAATTCATTGGGGCTCGGTTGTGCTTATGTAATCAATGCTGTCAGTTTCAGTCCTGCAACATGTCAACTCGGTTTGCCGGCTCAAGTCCCACTCGGGGGATTTGCAGCTAGTTCAACCATTACATTTCTTCCTGATTCGTGTTTGCAGGGTTCTATTTCATTTTCAATTGCAACAACATCACCGATAAATCAAATAAATTGGAATTTTGGTGATCCAACTTCAGGAGCAAATAATGTCTCAATGACTTTAAATCCAAGCCATCAATTTTCTGAAATAGGAATCTATCAAATTACTGCTATTGTTGAATTTGATTGCTATACAGAAACCGTTACTCAGAATATAACTGTGGTTGATTGCTCAGATACCATAATACCGATTCTTCCATTTGAATTTCCTAATGTCATTACACCCAATGGAGATGGGAAAAACGATCTGTTTGAAATTAATAATTTAGCTGAAAATACAGAGGTAATTATTCTAAACCGTTGGGGGAATGTCGTTTTCTCATCATCAAATTACCAAAACAATTGGGACGGAAAAGATACGTCTGGAAAGGATCTTGCTGATGGGGTTTATACCTATACATTCACAACTGAAATTGGCAAAACGGGACATGGATTTGTTCATTTAGTAAGATAATATCCTCAAAACCCTCCCAAATTAGGTTCTACAACTCCGTTTCGACAGATGAATCTCTTTATGTTTCACTATATTCAGATAAGTTGTAATTTTGAGTAAAACTGACCAATGGCGGTTTGCAAGAAACCATTATTCGGTAGTTTAAAAGAATAAGGTAAATGAGAGATTTTCAAAAAATAGTTTTGGTTTCATTTTTTGCAGGATGCACAATTTTAGGATTCATGGTTAAATTGCCAAGAGTATTTCATCATTTTGATAAAGAGCTGCATGCCATGTTCTACTTCTTTGCAACTATATTTTTAACGTTAATATTTCCAAAACGATGGTTAATAGCAACAATAGGACTTTTTCTATTTGGTATTGTTATAGAGTTTGCGCAAGAGTTTTCAAATAAAATATCCATTAGAATTATTGGGAAAGCCATTCATGGCAGATTCGATATTGAAGATGTGAAGTATAATTTGATTGGAGTATTTTTAGGTTTACTAGTTTTTCATAGCTATCGATTATTAATTAAATCAAAATCATGAAAAACAAAATTAAAATTTTGCTATTCTTAGCTTTGTGTATTGTATCGCTTATTACTTTTTTTATATATAGAAGCTATTTTCCCGGTCCGGCAGAAATTGTTTCAATCAGACTAAATCCTGAAAGAGTCAACATCTCTCTTTATTGGAAACAGCCAGATGGAAAATTATACGGGAACATTGAAAAATTGAAAGTTGGATTAGAAAATCAAAAGAAAAAATTAATTTTTGCCACTAATGGCGGCATGTATGATAAAAAACAAAATCCAATCGGTTTATATGTAGAAAATGGTAAAAAAATTAGCGCTTTGAACACTAAAAAAATCAATCCAGATAAAGATGGTTACATTCCTAATTTTTATTTAAATCCGAATGGTGTTTTCTATGTAACCAATGATAATAAAGTTGGAATATGTGAAACTTCGTTATATCGACAAGAGTCACTTACGAAATTTGCGACACAGTCTGGTCCGATGCTACTTATTGATGGAAGAATTAACCCAAAATTTTCTCAAAACTCGAATAATTTTCAAATTAGAAATGGAGTTGGAATTCTACCAAACAATGAATTAGTATTTGCTATTTCCAAGAATAGGGTTACGTTTTATGATTTTGCAAATTATTTCAAAGAACAAGGATGCTTAAATGCTCTTTTTTTAGATGGTTATGTGTCAAAAGCATATATTCCAAAACTAGGACTTGAACAATTAGATGGAGAATTAGGTGTCATAATTGGAATAATGGAAAAATAAAAACGTTTCTTTTTTATTAAAATTAACCACCTTATAACAGCATGCCAAGCTTCATTTTCGATCTAAAGTTCGCTCTTTGAAAACGGATCAATTCAAAAATTTGAATACTAAAAATTAATTTGGATTAAATTCGCCAAATGAAATCCCTAAAACAGCTTATTCTCTTCGCGTTTCTTTGCTTTTTTTTCGTAAGTTCCTATGGCCAAAATATATTTAAAGCAATGCTTAAAGATGTTGAGTCTAAGGCAGCTTTGATTGATGCAACAGTACAGGGATCAAGATTCGGCTTTGATTCATTTAGCGATATGTTGAATCCAAATAATGAAATCAGAAGCTATTTTGATGTCTGAGATAATAGCATTTACTCAGTTATTAATTATCACGTTTCAAAACCTCTTCTCTGAAATGCAAGCCCCAATTAAGAATTTCATTTAATAAATTCGTCATCGATTCCCCCAAGTTAATCAAACGATCAGACGATGAGCGCAAAAATATCCATACGTTTTTTTGATGACCGTGAGGTACGTGCGCTTTGGGATGAAGTAAATGCCAAATGGTGGTTTTCAGTATTGGATATTGTAGCTGTGCTTACCAACCAAAACGATTATAATAAAACCCGTAACTATTGGAAATACCTGAAAGCCAAGCTCAAAAAAGAGGGAAGTCAAGTGGTTAGTGTCACTACCCAGTTCAAATTTCTTGCACCAGACGGTAAACTGCGTTTAGCAGATATGCTCGACTACAATGGCATTAAATGACCAACATCCCTTAGTCACGTTTCTCAGGAAGTTCATAGTTGATTTTTAGCAAATCAATCACCAAATTAATCTGATCTTTTAATTCGGGCCGATTTTCGGACAATGAATTTTTTAATTCATCCCAACTTTTTTCGATTTCAAACTCTACCCTTAATTCTGCTGCTTTTCGTATCGCTTCTGTTCCTTCTCGCATTGCAGCCTCCGCTTTATCACTTTTCCAATCTTCGCTCATAATTTAAATTTTAATAGTTATAGTTTTTTTGTAAATTCTATATTCGTTCCCTACACTTCTTCGTAATCGTCAAATTCGTCGTCTTTCTTATTTTTTATACGGGATTTCACATCAATCATTGGTCCTCCATTAATTATGTAACTAAGAGCTCCAATCATTTTAAAAATCATACTTATTAAGAAAAGCAAACCAATAAACTTAAAGATGTACCCAATAATGGCTGTTTCCTCAATATCGATAATGCTCGTATAAAACCATTCAGCAATGTTGTTTTTAGCATAATCAGCATTGAATGCCAAAATAACAAAAGCAATTAATGCCCCAATAATAAGTATGATTTCATTCCTACGGTTAAAATTACTTGTTGCATCACTGTTATTTGTTTGTTTACCAAAAAAAGATAGTTGTATCATGGATTTACGTTCATCATTCTGTAAGCGACCAATTAAGTAGATGCAAAAAATGGATAGGGTAGGCGCAATGTTTATAAAAGTTATTTCAGTCTTTGTTTTGTTTAGGCAAAATAGGACTAGTACATTCACTAAGAACAAGTATTTAGCACTTTTAATGAGATAATATTCTATTTTATTTCGTTTTCTTCCGGATGTCAATAAGCGAATAAAAGCGTCAATAAAAAACCAGATAAATCCGTAGATCGCGAAAAGTACACCTAATCTAAAAAGTAAGCTTATTAATTCCATCTTATTTCGGGGTTTTAATAAACTTAAAATATTCTTTCGATGCCTCAGGATAGGTCTTTGGATCAAAATCTTTTCCAATGATGCGCCCCTCTGTTCTTCTGTTTAATTGATTTAACTGTTCAAACAATGTGCTATTTCCTCTAAACGTATTAATATACTCTTCAGTTAACACAGTTTTTTCTCCTGTAGTGGGGTTGCTCCAGGTAGCAGGTTCAAGTTCTCCTTTTCCAACAGGGACGATTCTTCTAGGATCAACTTTCAATACTTCAACTAAGTAGATGTAGCAAGCCCGCGCCCTATTAATGGAAAGTACTTGATTCTGAGCTTGCTCGCCTCTGGAGTCAGTATGAGAAATTAGTTCGATGACAATAGCAGGGTAATCTTGTAGCAATTTTGCCAC
>JBILCD010000207.1:0-4400 GCA_044353285.1 Crocinitomicaceae bacterium
ACCGGGACCATCTGCTTCATTGGTTGGTGAAGTGGCCAATAGTCCTACAGACAACTGTTGATTTCCGCCATTTCCTCCATTTGCTGACAATGTAATGGTATTAGGGATCGGATTGGTGTTGGAAATGTAAACACTTCCGCCTCCACCAGCTCCACCTGCGCCATCATTGCCGTATTTTTGAGTAGAGGCTTGAACTGCAATTTGACCATTTGGATTTGCGTTGATTCCGTTGGCTCCGTTGGCCTCAATGGTTCCAGAACCAGAAATAGAACCATACAATTTTAAAAAGGTAATGCCACCACCTCGGCCGCCACCGCCACCTTGACTATTGTTTTGGTCGCCAGCACCACCGCCGCCACCAACAAAAATTCGGGTATTGTCTTGTTGTATTGGATGTCCTCCCAGACCACCTTCTTTTCGCCGGTAATCACCACTCCAAGCCATTTGGTTTGGACCTAGTGTATTTTCATTTTGATCAGAAGTTGAGCCTGAATAACCACCACGACCTCCCCCAGGAGAGTTTGATCCGCCCATGCCAGCTAGCTCTAAATTCCAATTGGTATTGTAAGTAATACTCGGAATTCCTTTACCAGTATAGGTTAAAGTAGTGCTTCCAACATTAGAGCCGCCCCCACCACCTGCGTTGTGGTTATTACCTCCACCTCCGCCATTAGCTGGAGCTCCTTTACAATATCGAGAATAAACTAAGTCGTATTCTGTGTAGAAACCCGCAATGCTTTCCCCTTTTTCAGCGCCTTGAGTGGCTACATGGGAGGCGCAAAATCCAACGTCGTTCACACTACCCGATGGAGCACCTAATGTTTGGTTTTCGGTTACACCTCCACGAAAACCATAGCCCGAAGATGATATTTTTCCGTTGGCATTCAAAATAAGGTTTCCATCGACTTCGATGGCTAACACGCCACCGCTTGTACCGTTCCATAAACTAGGTACGGTTGAAGCATTCGAGTTGATGGTTAGATTGGCAAATCGAGGTACTCGAACGATCTGCACACGACCTGAGATAGCGTAGTTGTTGGTTAGCGGACAAGTCAAGTTTATGGTTGCTGTTCCCGATACCGAACGCACTTGCGCCAATTCAAATTTTCCTGTTTGGTTGTAAGCTGTAATTTCACCCCAAAGTGGGATAAACAAAGGCCAGTCGTTTTGGTGACCGAAAGGCGTAGTGTATGGGCCCCAAAATTGTCCGTTGGAGTTTATGTATTCACTGGCGGCATACGTGTCTACGTTCATTGACGTGCCTTGCATTTGTATGATGAGGATTAAATCTCCTGCGGCTAAATTAGTCGTGAAAAAACCTCCGTTTAGCGCATTTGAGCTTACGCTGATCAGCGACTGTCCTATGGTTGCATTGCTGCTCAAGGTCGTATAGCTATTCAAAACCGAATTGGCTGAAGTAACTGTGTAATTTCCATCTTTGGCACGCTGGCCATGTGCTTGAAAACTAACTAAAATGATAAAAAGTACACTTCGTAAATAGGGTTTCATTCAGAAAATTAAAGCATTATGACGCGTAAAGTTACTTATTCGTTGTCAAACTATTCAATATTTTAGCACATTAAATTAATCAAAATCAGCCTAGTCCATTTATACATCGAGCGAGCCCAATTTTGATTTTTTCGTCCAACATTTTTCGTCCAATTTCTACTAAATTACTACGATTCGGTCGTGGGTGCTCTAAGTGATATTGTATCGCTTTGAATCGCATGGAATAGGATTTCAATCCCAATGTAAGTGCTCGCCATTCAATATCGACATCTTCTCCAAATCCTGGGTTTTGATAATCTGTATCGAATCCATTTAATGCCAATAAATCACTCTTGTGCCAGCCCATATTGCATCCTAATAATTTCGGTTTAGACAGGAAGGATTGTGGCAAATAGGGGGCATATAAGCGTTCTTCGATTCGTTTTGTTTTATTTTTGAAAAAATGAAATAGCTTAGGTTTTTTAATGATATCATTTCTTAGTAATGCTGCGGTTTTTTTATCCACGTCTAAGCGTCTACCCGCGCAAAAGTAGCCTGGGCGAATGCATCGGGCATAATTTCGTGTAAAATGCTTGTGAACCATGCAATCGCCATCAATAAAAACAAGTTGCAGATAGTTCGATTGGTCTATCGCCTTATTTAGAATTTTATTTTTTCGAAAACCTTTGTCCTCTTGTTGTAGTAATCGAATGCTTAATTGTTTGCTGTAGCTAGAAAGTATGGTATGTATGAAAGCGTCTTCGCTATCATGAGCAATTAGTATTTCAAATTCCTTATCGCTTTGATCTAATAGGGAGTTTAAAACACACCGAAGACCAGTATAATCATTGTAAACAGAAACAATCAATGAGACTCCCATACGAACTTATTTTGTCGGACAAAGTTTTTCAACAATCTGAGCCACTGCAGGACAAATTTGCGTATTTACGGCCGTTAATGCTAATATCTGATGCATGTTTTTGCGATTCGTATGTGGGTACTCTCTACAGGCTAGAGGGCGGTATTCGTATATTGAACAGGTATTATCATCCGAAAGAAAGGTGCAAGGAGCAGTTTTTAGTACAAGGTCATTTTCGTCATCCATTTTAAGGTAGCTTGCGATAAATTGACTTTCCTTTACCCTCAAGTGTTTGGCAATTCGTTTTACATCGGTATCGCGAAATATTGGACTGGTCGTTTTACAGCAGTTGGCACATGCTAAACAATCACGTTTTTTAAATGCGAGATCATGCTCCGCTCTAAAAAGATCATCTAGGTTTTTTTTTGATTTTAATTTCAGTACTTCTTTTCGTATGATCAGCTTATCCTTTATGGCGTTTACTAATCTTAATTGATCCTCTGAATTCATTTGTGTATCATAAAAATTTAATCTGCTTATTGGCTAAGTCTACTTATATTTACTGCGAATTTAGTGAAAGAATGGAAGAATTTGATCTTATTGTTATTGGAGGTGGTCCTTCAGGATATGCGGCAGCAATGCGCGGAATTGATTTTGGTAAACGGATTTGCTTAATTGAAAAGGATAAAGTTGGTGGTGCAGGAGTTTACAATGGTGCTCTTTCCTCAAAAACATTATGGGAATTATCTACTCGTGTCATTGATATCAATGATATGATCGTTGCAAAAGGAAGGTCGAGGTTTGAGCTTAAATGGGAGGAAGCACGACAGATACTTTCGGAAGCAATCTTTGAACGAAAATTTCAATACTCTGCGCATATTAAATTAATGCAGACGGAGTCGATGAATAATTTGCTGCATTATGAAAAAGGGGAAGCGATGCTTTTGGATCAACATCGTATTAAGATTCAGCACGAAGGAGAGGAAAAAATAATTTTTGGTCATCATATCATTATTGCCACCGGAAGTAGACCAAGATCCTTACCTAACATTGATGTTGATGGGGAGGTTATTATGACAAGTGATGGCATTGACACCATTTCAGAGTATCCTAAAAGTATGGTCATTGTTGGTGCAGGAGTAATTGGTTGTGAATACGCTACCATATTTTCGAACTTTGGAAAAACTGTTGTTCATATTATTGATCGTCAAGAACGTATTTTACCTTTTGAGGATGAAGACATCGCAAAATTAGTATCAAAAAATCTGACTAATCATGGCGTTATTCTTCACTCGAGTGCTCAATTAGAGCGCTTAGAAAGAATTGGTAATGAAGTGGAGTATGAGTTATCTTATCCTGACGGAAAACGAGAAGTGATAAGGGTTGAAAAAGCGCTCTTATCCGTAGGCCGACAGCCGAATATTGAAAATTTAGGACTTGAAAATGCTGGGGTGATACTTTCAAAAAGAGGTGTTCATATTGGTGACGATGATACTCGAACTAATATTCCGCATATTTACGCCGTTGGTGATGTTTCAGGACGATTAGCATTGGTGAATGTTGGTGAAATTGAGGGAAGGCACGCAGTCGAAAAAGCATTTGGTGCAAAGCCGGAAGCCTTGAATTATGATAATATTTGTACGATTATGTTCCTTTCTCCCGAAGTAGCTTCGGTGGGGTTAAACGAGCAACAATGTGTCGATAAAAATATTCCTGTAAAAGTGGTAAAAATCGATTACTCATTAATTACTAGAGCCATTGCCATGCGCAAAACACAAGGGTTTTTCAAAATAATTGTTACGAATGATGATGAAATGAAAATTTTGGGAATGCGCGTCGTTGGTGCCCACGCCTCAACTGCAATTCAAGCAGTTGGATTATTGATTAAATTAAACATGTCCATCGAAGTATTAGCTGAATTGGTTCATCCACATCCTTCTATCGTAGAGGGAATTCAAGAATGCGTTCGAATGCTCCTGAATAAGTCAATTTTCAAATCGTCTGTATTCAAAGATAAATTAGCTTGCTATTCTCTAGTAGATGGGATTAAATT
>JBILCD010000053.1:0-12614 GCA_044353285.1 Crocinitomicaceae bacterium
AAATGACACGACAGATAAATCAAAGGTCAGTTCAAACATTTGAAGAAACCGATCCCCAACTGTAAGTGGCATCTTGACAGAAGTCAGATGGTCCATAAATGAACACAAATTTCCACAGTTAATTTGGACCCCTTTTGGAGCCCCCGTGCTTCCTGAGGTAAAAAGAATATACATCAAGTCACTTTTGATATGCTCAATATAATTAAAGGAGAGTTTTTCGGCAGGATGAAGCGAAGAAATGTTAATGCTGGTAGGGCCAACGATACAAACAGGGTGGGAATCAGTTACAAGGACATAATTAATTTCAGCTTGTTTGATTATATCAATCCTTCTGTTATCCGGATAGGAAGGATGAATAGGAACATATGCATTTTTAGTTAACCAAATGGCAATAAATGCAGCATAGGAATGAAGATCATCAGATAGATAAACTCCAATGTTTTGACCCTGTATGTTATGTTCATTTAATCTATTTGATATAGAAAACACGACCTGTTTAAATTCTAAGTAAGTATATTCTTTTTCATCAATATAAAAGGCAATATTTTTATCAAATAAACTGGTAAATAAGAAATCGAAATTCATCATAATTAAACTATAGAATATGTGGTTGCGAGAGGGCTTTTCTTAATTGAATTACTACTTTAATAAAACATATTAATGATTTATAGGCACACAAATTAAGGAAAAAGAAAGGAGAATAAGGTAAAAAACATGGTATTTAAATAGAATTTCTTAAATTAGTACAAAAAAAGAAGGATGTTAGAAAACGCTTTAAAGTCACCTTATTCTCACCTAGTTATCAATCACCTACCCATTTTTTTATTAATAATGGGTTGTTTCTTGTTGTTATTTGGGTTTCTATTCAAGAATAGTTTAGTGAAACGATTGGCTCTCTCTCTTTTTGTATTTACAGGGATAGCAGCATTCATTTCTATGAATACTGGCGAGGCGGCAGAGGAAATAGTGGAGGGGTTAGAAAAAGCGAGCGGTAAGTTTATTCATCAACACGAAGAACACGCAGAAACTTTTTCACTGGTTACCTACTTGTTATCAGCCATTTCCTTGCTTGCTATGTGGCTTTCTTGGAAAAAAAACAAACGTTCGAATGCACTTTCAATAGGACTTGCATTATTAGCCATTTTTGCGATATATTTAGGGATAAAAACAGCCACGAGCGGTGGGGAAATAATGCATGAAGAAATAAGAAAAATAAAATGATTACTAAACAGTTTGCTTTTAAGTTTAGCATTATTATAACCTTTGCTTGCCTAAGCTTTAGTGCAATGGGGCAGTTGGTGGGTAAGACAATGTCATTGGCGCCAAATAATGAATCAAAAAAAGCAATCGAACAAGATACGAATACGTGGTTCGAGGAAGAAGCTAAGCGAACACTTGTATCATCTTCATTCATTAATCGAAAAGGCGACACGAAGAATATATTCAGTAAAAAACCAATTCATTATTTGGATAAAGCAGGGCGACTAAACCGTATAAATTCACGCTTAACAAAGGAAGAAGGTACTGGAACATGGTCAGCTCTTTCACAATCTTTTCCTACTTATTTATTCACCGATGGTTCTTATGCAGTATCCCTAAATCAAGAGGGTGCACAAATGGTATTGGGGAATAATAGAAGTGTGAATGGCCATTCACTTTCCAAAATCACCCTGTCAAATCAAGATGTTTCATCTACGGGTTGCCAGATTCCGATTGATAATTATACTCAACAATTAATTTTCATGGAGGACCGCATCAAAAGCAACCTTCTTATCCATACACTTGAAAACATTTCACCTGCGGCATATTTTGTTTCTGAAGAAACAATTACGCTTCCGCTTGGATTTGAATTGAAATATCAAACAAATTCGAGTTCTACAGGCGGTGAAATTGAAATGCGAGGGGAGCGTGGAATTTTATTTATTGATGGTTTTTCAATGGATGCAGACATATTGGTTATCGATAAAAAAACAGGTGCCCCCTGCGGTAAAATTTACGCGCCAATTGCCTATGACGCGGGGATGAACTACTCAAAAGGATTAATGTCATTCAAATACTTGTCGCCGAACAATTATCGCCTGATTGTCGCCATTCCTACTGCGTGGATGAATGCTTCGGAAAGGACATATCCCATTACTATTGACCCGCTTATTGGCGGACCAACATCAACGTGGGTTGGAGGCCAAATCCCTTCATGTTTTATGCCCGCTTATCAAGTGGATAGTTTACTTGTAACTATACCAGGCGGTGTTACGGTAACCGGCCTTTATGTATCCTCTAGTTTCTATGCTGATCCATTCAGTGGTGCAACGATGAGTCAGGGCTCAATGTATTTCAGCACAACTTGTGGTGCTTCTCAAACCTTTACAGTGGTGGGTTCAACGGCTCAATTAGCAGGAACCGCTTACTTAGATAGCTTTAACGTAATGGCTCCCTTGGTTTGCTGTGTGCCGGAATCGTGCACCCCAACTCAGATCTATGTGCGGTTTCATTTAGGGAGAAATGCATTCAACGGCAACTGCAATCCTTTCTACATCCGTTACGACCCCTTTACCACAGCGTGGCCCTTCCAAGTGGTAATATATGGCAAAACGCCAGAGTCTTATGGTTCTCAGTGGTATGCACCACAAACACCAATTTGCTCAAATTTGTGTGAAATCGGGGTAAGGGCTTATGCCCGCTATGGCGTGGCGCCGTACACCTTTTCCCATCCCTGGACGACTCAAACAGTAACTATTGGCACCAATGTGGGGTGTAATGTAGGTTCAACTAGCCACGACTTTTTACTAACCATTCCAAATTGCCCAGTATATTGCGATTCAAGCTATACCCTTTTAACCATTCCGCCACCAGTGATTACTGACGCTTGCGGGACTGTAATTACAGGCTTGCCCAACGAGACCGTTCCCATTAAGCCAGCGACGAATGTGGAGTTGCAATATGATTCTATTGTTTGTAGTGGCCCCCCGATTAATGTAAGTTTAGCGTCTTGTTTTAGCAATGGCACAGCTTATTTTTTTGGCGAAGGACTCAGTGGTCAAGGGGATTTCTCAACGCCTATAACCACTTCAGGCGCTCCCGTTTCACTTAATTTTTCAGCCTATGCTCAAGGAAATGGTTGCACCTCTGATACAACCCAATTTAACATTGCTGTGCATAGCAATCCTACCGCTGCATTTACAATAGACCCCTTGCCTGTAATTGTAGGTGTTCCCGCTTTGTTTATAGATAACTCGGCGTCTCCAGCATCTAGCATTTCTTCTTGGTTTTGGACATGGAACGACACCTTAACCAGCCTTTCTAGTCAATGGGGAAACACCTATTTTAATCCAGGAAATTACGATTTATGCCTGCTTGTTCAAGATCAAATTGGATGCTTGGATTCAGTATGTTCCATTATACAAGTAATCCCTGCTGAAGTAAAAATTCCCAATGTAATTACACCAAACAATGATGGAAAAAATGAATTTCTCTTGTTTGAATACTTAGATTTTTATCCTAATAATCAATTGTTAATTTTCAATCGTTGGGGGAATTTAATTCTTGAAAAGAATAATTATCAAAACGATTGGAGCGGTGAAGGTTTGACAGACGGCACTTATTTCTTGATGCTTACCATACTAGATAAAGACCTTACTTATTCTGGGTTCTTTACTATTATTCGCTGATTAAAAAGAATCTATTTTCCATTCCATTCAGTCATCGTGAGCGCTAAGCCAATAGCGCAAAAGCTTAATCCCATTTTAGTTGCGCTTAATAGCCGCTCCGGCAAAGCAAGCTCCTCTTCCTTTTCCCACTTACCTAACACATAATCAGATTGTCTTCCCTTCGAAAAATCATTTCCAACTCCAAAGCGTAAGCGAGAATATTCATTGGTTCCAAGTGTTGCCTGAATATCCTTTAAGCCATTGTGTCCCCCATCGCTACCGCTTCCTTTCATTCTCAATTTACCAAAGGGCAGCGCTAAATCGTCTGTGATTACTAATATATTTTCAATGGAAACCCCTTCTTTTTGCATCCAATAATTGACTGCTTTTCCAGATAAATTCATAAAGGTTATAGGCTTTATTAAAACCAATGATCGACCCTTATATTTAGCATATGAAACGAAAGCCGCCCGGTCAAGTACAAAAGAGGTTTCTAATTCCCCCGCAATTTTATCAAGGACACGAAAGCCAACATTATGACGGGTGTTTTCATATTCAATCCCAGGATTCCCTAAACCAACGATGAGGTATTTCATAGTGTAAAATTACAATTACTTATAGAATTGACTTCAGCAAGTTCAAAAAACCAGCATTTTCTAATTTATGGATCCGAATGAGTTTTAAAACAATTCCTACGATAGCCCTTTCTTAAAGGGAAAAAAGCATTAACTTAGCGCTCTTAAAAATAAGAGGAGAGGTGGCAGAGTGGCTGAACGCGCACGCTTGGAAAGCGTGTTTACGGTAACGTAACGGGGGTTCGAATCCCCCTCTCTCCGCCAAAATTATTAAAGCCGTGCATTTTTGCAGGGCTTTTTTTGTAAACGAACCTAAAGCTTGCTTTAAGGTGAAGTTGAACAAAAAAAGCTAGCTACCGCATCGCGGCAGGGCTTTAATTGTTATAAAGCCGCCCCTTCTGGGATCACGCGTTTTTGGGCGCGTAATCCCCCTCTCTCCGCAAAATAATTCGATGAATTAAGCTGAGCTAATAATAATAAAGAATAAGCTCGCTTAATTCTTTATTATTTAAAGCGAAGGATTTCTTTACTTTTTTAGACGCTTAGTCCCCGCTTTAAGAGGCGAATAGGAGTAAAACAAACCCTCCTTGCTGTTGATTATCCAATTTAAAATTTCATTCCAATGCCAATATTAAATTGTAAATCCCAAGGATTCGATTTTAATATAGGTTCTGTAGCGAGTAAAAACTTTGGTTCGAACCGGATTAAGATATTTTCGTTTAAGGAATAATTCAAACAAACCGCATATCCGCCCAAGTTTGTTTGTTTTGTTGCGCCAATGCGCGCGCATCGGTTATTAGGATCATAGTAAACTTCTAAGCGCTGGGCAAGAGACCAATGCGGCGTAAACGAATACTTGCCTACGAGCTGAGTTGCTCCCCAAATAAAACCTGACTCAAGCCCCAAGTCCAAGGTCGCCCACATTTCCCACTTATTTTTTTTCCAAGCGATATTTGCATGCTGGTAAAATCGATTTATTGAGAGGCTGTCAGGATATATTGACCCATAAAACACACCATACATTAGTGAAGTATGGTCATTTAGATTGCGTTTGTAGTGTGCGCCAAAGCTAGGACGAGTTATTAAAGGGTCAAAGGCGATTCGTTGCCAACCATTTAAGACGTGAAAGCCGAGTTCGTCTTTTTTGTTTTCGCTTGTGAAAAGCAATCGCGTTCCGCTAAGAAAATAAGGGGAGTTTTCAGCGACAATACTTCGTGTTAATGTCGGGCAATCAGACGATATTGATGATTCAATACCAATAAACGAACTATATATCCCAGCATCCCACCATAGATTGTGTTTTTTAAGTAGCTTGACTCCTACATAAGCCTCGTTCAATGGCTTGGCCCAATTGGGTTCTGAAGACAAATTAAATTGAGAATAATCGCCAGTCATTAGCCCCAATGTAGCATGAAAGCGAGGCGAAGTAAATTCTCCTTTTAAGAGCAATAAATTAGTGCGGATTTTATCATTTACTTTATGATTATAATAAAAACTTTCTTTTTTAGCATAGTTTCCAATGTGTTTACCGTAATATAAATCACCGAAGCCAGAAAGGGTGAATTTATGCTCAGTATTCTTCGATCCTTGCCAAGTTGTCTGCCCAAAAGCAGGAAACGTCATTAAAATGATAATGGCGAGAATAATAAGGAATGGATTTTTATTCATATTTTAAAGATAACAATAGTAGATTTAATATATAATCACGCTTATACTGTTAGTTCTCCAACCACATTTAAATTTAATTTATTGATTCGCTCTTCTTTTGTGGAATAATTTCCCAACACAAACATCATTTTTGCTAGCGCTGCCTCAGTGGTCATGTCCTTTCCGCTGAGAACCCCAATTTTTTCAAAAAAGGAGCTGGTTTGGTATTGTCCTTGTCGTACCGAACCAGAGGAACATTGTGTGACATTTAGAATAATTCCTCCTGCTTCAATATAGTTGGTAATTAAGTCAATCATATCTTGGTTATTGGGGGCATTTCCTGCGCCAAATGTTTCTAATACAATTCCTTTAAATTGATTGACATTAAAAAGGAATTCATAGTTTTTAAAAGGAATGCCAGGATATATTTTTAACAAACCGATACGCGTTTCTAAATTTTTATAAACTTGAAGGACGTGTCTTTCTTTAGTTGATTCTTGATCAAGTTTATATTCAATAGTCACGCCTGCAACCGCCAGTGGAGGATAATTTGGCGAAGTAAATGCCTCAAATTGATTTGCGGAGATTTTCGTGCAACGATTTCCTCTATAAAGGGAATACTCAAAATAGATAGCAACTTCTTGCACGATAGCCGATCCGTCGGTGTTTTTTGCGGCAGCGATTTCAACCGCGGTTATTAAATTTTCTTTTCCGTCTGTTCGAATGGTTCCAATTGGTAATTGCGATCCTGTCAGGATAATTGGTTTTGTTAGGCCTTGTAGCATGAAGCTTAAAGCGGATGCGGTATAGGCCATGGTGTCTGAGCCATGAAGCACCACAAATCCATCATGCGTTTCATAATTATCATTGATAATATCTACCAGTTGTTTCCAATGCGCATAGGTCATGTCCGAGGAATCAATGGCTTTTTCAAAACTTATACTGCTTAAATCAACATGTAGCCTTTCTAATTCAGGAATGTGGTCAAATACATAATTAAAATTCAGACTTTTAAGCTCCCCTGTTCGAAGATCTTTGATCATCCCAATTGTCCCACCGGTGTAGATAAGTAATATCTTTGCTTTCATATTAAAATCGGTTTAATTGAAAAAGTTCTTCTGCATTTAGGGTCGTTATACGAGCAATTTCTTCAAGTGGTGCCTGATACAAATCAACCAATTTATACGCTACCTCGATCATATAAGCGGATTCATTTCTTTTTCCTCTGTAGGGCATGGGCGGTAAATATGGAGCGTCCGTTTCAAGCACCAGGTCTTCTAATGAAGCGGCTTCTTTTAGCGTCTTTCCAAGATCTGAATTTTTATAAGTTAGCACTCCGCCAATTCCTAATAAAAAACCCCCATAATTTTTTATATGCTGAGCTTGTGCTGTATTTCCTGTAAAACAATGAAAGACGCCTTTCAAGCTTGCATCATTTTCCTTATCTAATATTTCGAAGATTTCATTAAAGGCCTCACGAGCGTGAATAGCAATGGGTAAGTCAAGTTTTTTCGCCCATCGAATTTGTTGGGTAAAGACCGTTTTTTGTTCCTCAAGAAACGATTTGTCCCAATAAAGATCCATTCCGATTTCTCCTACGGCACAAAATCTAAGCGGATTTGCAAATAAATAACGCTCAATTTTCTCTAATTGCTCTTCCCAATCTGCTTTAACATAAGCAGGATGAAGGCCCATCATAGGAATACACATGGGATATTTTTTTTGAATTGAAAACATGGGCTCAATGCTTTCCACATCAATATTAGGCATTAAGATCTTGCTTATACCCGCCTCTTGTGCACTCGAAATAGTTGCGTCTAAGTCACCCAGAAAGGATTCGTCATAGGTGTGGGCATGTGTATCAATAAAATGCATTTAGTGTTCTTTCTGTTTGTTTGAGAGCTCCCAATTCCAGGCATCTTTTATGGCATCTTGATAGGAAAATTGTGCTTGCCAGTTTAACAAGGTTTTAGCGCGATCCACATTTGCATAGATCTCTATGATATCCCCAGTTCTTCTTGGGGCAAATTCCCAGGAAAGTTTTGCTCCACTAATTTCTTCAAAAGCTTGAATCATTTGAAGCACACTGGTGCCTTTTCCGGTACCTACATTAATATATTCACAAGACGCAATAGAATTATTGCCAAAGGCTTCGACTGCTTTTATATGTGCGTCCGCTAAATCCATCACGTGTATATAATCTCTTATGCAAGTCCCATCTATCGTAGGGTAATCATTACCGAAAACCAATAATTTGCTGTGTTTTCCAATAGCGGTTTGCGTAATGAAAGGCAATAAATTATTCGGTTTCCCTATCGGTAATTCTCCTATTAATCCGCTCGGATGGGCACCAATAGGATTAAAATATCGCAAACAGATTACCTTAAAATGGCTATTTGCTTTCGCATAATCGGAAATAATCTGCTCGGCCATCCATTTGGTATAACCATAAGGTGAGGTCGGGAGTTGTTTAGGGGTTTCTTCAGTTACCTCTTTTATTGAATCGGGTTCGCCATAAACGGTACACGAGGAAGAAAACACCAATTCACGCACATCAAATACTTCCATGCACTCTAATACATTCAATAATCCGATGAGGTTATTTTGATAATATTTTAGCGGTTCTATCACAGATTCACCCACGGCTTTAAAAGCCGCAAAATGAATAACGGAATTAATTTGATGTGTTTTAAAAACGTCTTTTAGTGCTGATTTATCACAGATGTCGATAGTATAAAACACGGGTTCGAATCCTATTAATTCACTTAAATCTTGTAAAACGCGGGGATTACTATTGCGGAAATCATCTAAAATAATAGGTGTGAGGCCACTTTTTGCTAATGCATCAACGGTATGTGCACCAATATAACCGGCACCCCCAGTAATTAAAACATTTTTAGACATTGTTCAAAGGTAGCGGAAAAAGAATTAATTTTATTGAAGTTTTTATCAGATTCATATGTTGTTTTTAAAATCAGTTTTATTGCCATTTCTTTTTTTAGGCCTAGCCCCTCAAACGACCACGGTCGATTTATCAGCCATAATTAAAGGGTTTCCATCAAACCAAGGCACTGCATTTGTCGCAATTTATCGAAAAACGGATGCTTTTCCCGTATTTGGAAAACAATACATAGGAAAAGCAATTGCCATTAAGAATAATGAAGCAAGAATCATTTTTACAGGTCTTTCAGCCGGCTCCTATGCCGTTGCGGTTTATCATGATATAAACAACAATAGCATTTTAGATAAAAATTATTTAGGGATTCCAACAGAGTCTTACGGGTTTTCTAATAATGCGCGCCGAACATTTAGTGCGCCAAGCTTCTCAGAAGCAGCTGTTGTCGTGAACAACAGCAAGACAATTAATATTACCGTAAAATAATAATTTTCAGGTTATTATTAATTAATAGTAAGAAAATATACCCCGCTAAAAATATAATTTTAACGAAACATTCACGAGTAGGAAAAGAAGGAATTTTGCAGTTCTAAACTATCCGCTTTATGAATTCAAAACTACTTGTCACTGCCTTAAGCATCTTATTATCAACAATAGTTGCTCAATCACAGATTGCCCTTTGGAACTACAATACAATTATTGGTGCCCCAACTACTTACAATGCTGATTTAGGCGTGGGAACTTCTTCTATAGTAGGGACACTTGCTGTTACCTCTGCGGCAACAGGCATGGATCCAATAATAAACAATGGCTGTGGAAGTCAAAACGGACTAAATCCGGGAGCCTGGGCTTTTACTGCCGCTCCAGGATTGGCAAATGAATCCAATGGTGTTCAATATAATGTCTCGACCGTTGGTTATCAAAATATAAAATTTACCTGGGACCAACGCTGGTCTGGTACATCAGTAAATACTGTAAGAGTTAAATATACAACTGATGGTCTTGCTTGGACAGACTTTGTGATGACGGATCAAAACACGACGTATTGTAATGGTGTTCTTGATGCAGGACGTTTTCAAAATAACGGTGTTGGTGACCAATACAGAAGAATTTCGGTAGATTTCGTATCCATTTTAGCAGCAAATAACAATCCAAATTTTGCCGTTAGAATTCTTGCGGCACACTATCAGGCTACGGGTGAATTTAGACAAACATCCGTTGCAACCAATATTGCAACTGGAGGTACATGGCGATTTGATAATGTAAAAGTTGATGGAGGCGCTAATACATCAATAGCTGCTGCCAATAATTTTATTCAAGTTTCTGAAAATGTTGGGACGGTTAACGTTCCGATATTAATTGCGAATGCAAATGCAAGCCCAGTAACCTTAAACCTAGGTTTTTCTATTTACTCAAACGCTACCGACAATGTTGATTTTACATGGACAAATACATTAACTATACCAGCCAACACCAATGGCACAACCAATCATGTAATTACAATTATTGACGACTTATTACCTGAAAAAGCAGAACGAATTATTGTGAAAATACTATCAGGAACCAATACAAGAATATCAACAACGGAGAATTACCAAATCATTTTCATTAAAGACAATGATTACTTGGCTCCTTCGCCATCGAACGCATTAAATTTAACACTATTATCAAGCTTTTCTAACGGTACGGCAGGAACGAATTCTGCGGAGATAGTTGCGTTCGACGCCGATGTTGACCGCTTGTATATTGCAAATAGCATTGCTGCAAAATTAGACATCGTTAATTTCTCTAATCCGGCAGCTCCAGTTCTTATTTCTTCCATTTCAACAACCCCATACGGAAATATTAACTCGGTTGTTGCGCATGACAGCATCGTTGCATTGGCAATAGAAAACATCAACCCACAACTGAATGGTTCAGTCGTGTTTTTGGACTATAATGGTAATTTCTTGAATCAAGTAACGGTTGGTGCTATGCCAGATATGATCACCTTTAATAAAAACTATACTAAAATTCTCACGGCGAATGAAGGAGAGCCAAATGCAGCGTATACAGTTGACCCTGAGGGATCTGTTTCCGTTGTAGATTTAACACCAGGAATTGCAAATCTAACAAATGCGAATGTGACCACAATAGGACTAACATCCTTTAATGGTCAGCAAGTAGCTTTAGTTGCTCAGGGAATTCGTATCTTCTCTACTAGTGCAACGGTAGCACAGGATTTAGAACCAGAATACATCACAATTTCGGATGATAATACAAAAGCCTATGTAGGAATTCAAGAAGCGAATGCACTTTTAACGATTGACCTTACAAATAATACGATAATAAGTCTAGCTGCTTTGGGCTATAGCCCATATGGTACTGGATCGAATAACGCATTAGACGCCTCTGACCAAAGTGGCGCGATCTTAATTACGGGAGACCTGCCAATCAAAGGAGCTTACATGCCTGACGCACTTAGCTTTGGAACAATTGGAGGACAAGGGTATATTTTCACAGCAAATGAAGGCGATTCTCGTGAGTTTGGCACTGTAGTAGACGCTAATAGAATCAACTCAACCACATTTGCTAATCTTGACCCTATTGCTTTCCCCGATGCGAGCATACTTAAAAACAGCAAGTTTCTCGGTAGGCTTAGTGCTTTAAAGTATTCTGGAGACACTGATGGAGACGGCGATTATGACGAATTACACGTTATGAGTGGAAGGTCTTTTAGTATCCGAAACGCTACCACTGGCGCTCTTGTTTATGATTCAAAGGACTTAATCGAGCAGATAATAGCCAACCACCCAACTTTTGCCGCTATTTTTAACGCATCAAATTCTACGGGCACTCCATCTTTAAAAAATAGAAGCGATGATAAAGGCCCTGAGGTTGAAGGAATATATTTTCAGACAATTAATGGAAAACCGTATGTTTTTCTAGCGCTAGAAAGGATAGGAGGCGTTATGGTTTTCAATGTGGAGAACCCATTATCACCAGTTTTTGTTGCTTATCGGAATAATAGATCAACAACACTTAGCGGTCCAGATTTAGGCGCAGAAGGAATTGTTACCATTCCCGCAGCGATTTCGCCGAATGGTAATGATATCGTGATTTTAGCAAACGAGGTTAGCTCAACCCTATCTATCTATCAAGTAAATACCTGTGCAACTGCAGCAGGCGCTGTTGTTACCGCTGCTGCCAACTCTATTTGTGTTGGGGCGAGTACAACCCTTTCGATTCCAGGATCAACTGGAAGTTCTTACCAATGGTTGCTAAATGGTCAACCAATAATTGGAGAGACAAGTACACAATTGATAGCAGCACAAGCGGGTTCGTATGCTGTTATGGTAAATAGCTTGCCATTAGCCTGTTCGGATACATCTTTAATAAAAGTAATATCAACTACTCCTTCACCAACTGTTTCTGCCAGCATAAATCAATCAGTATGTGCAGGCTCACCAGTAACCCTTAATGGAAGTGGTGCTTTAACATACTCTTGGAGCAATGGTGTGACCAATGCTATAGCCTTTACCCCTGTCTCAACAGCAACGTATACAGTTACAGGTACGAATCAACAAGGTTGTACAGGCACAGCAACCACAACAGTGACTGTAAATTCGCTTCCGGTAGTATCGGCAGGTGTAGACCAAACGGTTTGTGGGGGCTCAAGTGTAACTTTTACAGCTACGGGAGCAACAAACTATGTGTGGAATAACGGGGCAACGGGTGCTTCTTTAACCGTTCAAACTGGAACAAACCTATCTTCCACTAGTTATTTTGTAACTGGCACGAATTCTTCTACAGGATGTTCTAGCAATGATATTGTTCTTGTAAATGTGCTCGGATTACCGACTGTTTTTG
>JBILCD010000054.1:0-12610 GCA_044353285.1 Crocinitomicaceae bacterium
AAGCCATGCGCGGAAGCAATGTGGAAGGCACCAATGAGATAATACGTCTAGCAAACAGCCAACGACTAAAGGTCCTGAACTACATTTCGACCACTTTTATTTTTGGATGGTCAACCAAGGATGTGCTATATGAGACGGACTGCAATGAAGAAATGGCCTTGCTAGATTTTGGATATAGCCAGAGCAAGTGGGTATCCGAAAGACTTATTGAAAACGCCCGAAAAAAAGGTTTGCCCGTGAGGATCTTCAGACCTGCCCTGATTTCACCTTCGATCGACGGGAAAGGGTACAACTTTGATATTTCCATTCGCTTATTATCCTTTATGCTCAAATACGGAATCGGAACCTCTGCAAATAACCAGGTAAGTTTTACGCCTGCTGATATTGGAGCGAACAATATTGTTGCCATTTCATTGGTCCCTGAAAGCGTCAATCATACATTTCATGTGACCAGAGATGTATTTTCAAGTATGCAGGATGTAACGGCCATACTTGGTCAATTAGCAGAGAGGGAATTCAGGAATTATCCATTGAAGGAGTTCGTTCCGGAGGTTATCAGTCGTTGCAAAAAGGATGATCTCTTGTTTCCCTTGCTTAACTTCCTGGTTCGTTCGGTAGATAATATCAGTTCAATGGAGTTTAAACGTTATGACAACAGTAATTACCAGAAATTCAGGAAACTTTCCCCATTCGGCAAAGAAGATGATACTCTGGAGGCAGTTGTGAATGGGATCTATCAGTTCATGACCAATAATCATATTATAGAATCAGAAAAAAGTGAAAATGAAAAATAAAAATATCATTCCGAAGATCTCGGTCGTGGAAACCTTGCTCGACACACCTGAAATGCTGAAGAGTCCCGTTGTAGTATTTGAGAAATATAGAAAAAAACTTGGCCCGACCTTCCGTTTTAGATTCGGAATCAGAGATACGATCGTTACTGCTGATCCTGAATTACTGAAGCATGTCCTGAAAGACAATAACGACAATTATCACAAGTCACATATCCAGACAGAACGATTCGTTGAATTTCAGGGGGTCGGGTTGACAAACAGTCATGGTGATTACTGGCTACGTCAGCGAAAATTACTAAGTATGGGCTTTACGCGTGGACGTTTGGCGGAGATCCTACCCATCCAGTTGGAAGTGCTTCATGATTTCCTGAAATCCTTTGATCAAGCAACAGAGAAGGGAATTGTTGATATTCATGAGCAAATGGTAAAGTTCACACTTCTTACGGTCGGGAAGTCACTTTTTGGGAAGCAGATGAAGGAAGAAGAACTGGAAAAATTTGCAGCGGCCATTGCGGATATCCAGCGATACATTGTGAAAAAAGTTGTCCAACCATATCTCATGCCTTGGTTTTACCTCACCGGCCAGGATAAGAAATACCATAAGGTCAGAGAAGAAGGAGACCAGATTATTATTGATTACATCGAGGAACGAAGGAAAAAACCGGGAGAAGGCAGTGATATTCTTGAATTGATCCTCTCGACACCATTCAAGGGAACAAATGAATTCATGAGTGATGAGAAGGTAAGGGTCGAGATCTTGCAGTTGCTCGTAGCCGGAAATGAAACATCCACCACAGCGGCCACTTGGACTTTCTACATTATTGCGAAACATCCGGAGTGTTTACAGACGATTCGTCAAGAAATAGAGGAAACTTTTGGTGATGAAGAAGTCAACTACAGCAGATTACATAGTTTAAAATATACTATTGCGGTTCTAGATGAAGCAATGCGCATGTATCCTCCTTTCTGGATGATCGATCGTGAGGCGCAGGTTGACGATGAGTTTAATGGGATGAAAATTCCAAAAGGGACAACAGTAATCCCTTATATCTATGGGGTACATCACAATGCTGAATACTGGAAAGACCCAGAGAAATTCGATCCTTTCCGTTTTTTAGGAGAAAGTGGTGATAAGATCCATCCGTTTGCACATATTCCTTTTGGAGGTGGACCAAGGGTCTGTATTGGTCAGAACATGGCCAAAATGCAGGTGTTATTGGTGATGAGCGCAATCGTTAGAGCTTACGATTTTGAACTAACTGATAAAAAGGAACTTGGCTTACATGCCATGATGTTGCTTAAACCAGATGGACCGGTCAATATGAAGTTTCATCGGATCCGAAATTAGGGTCCGGTTGGATGCTTTCCCATTTTTCCTCGATATCACGGGCAAGTTCAGGTGAGGTTATGTAGTTAACCTTCTGATGATCCCGCTTCAAGATTAGTTTCTGCTCGACTTGTTTTAGCGGTAATACCCCTAACTCCAATTCGTCATATATCCGATTTAAAGTGTCCATCGGTTCGCTTATAAGTTCTTTGAAAGTAAGTTCATATAGCTGTTCCGAAGGAATTTGTTTTCTGAAGTAGTGATAAGGTTCTCTCAGTTTGATGTAGGAATTGATGCAATAACCTTGAAGTTGCTCATCGTTTACCTTTTGAAAACTTACCTCTTTCTGAATAACTCTCCAGAAGTACATCGTGGAATGATATACTGAAAGTGGGTCGCGCTCAATGAAAACAAACTTAGCCTTAGGGTACCTTTTCAAAAGGTGAATTGCTCGACCGGTATCACCCGGAGATTTGACGATCACCCGTTTACCACCTGAAGCAAATGATATTTTCTTGATAAGAAAATCGTAGTCATCCAGCCAGCCTTCCTGATCTTTTGGTCGTTTTAACCCAATCATGCGACCGAACCAGTATTCATAACGCTTTGGAAAAATGTGGCCCCATGTATAACTATGATCACTTAAACCTGCACACATAGCCGATTCTAGCTCTCCGGGCATATTCAGGTTCATGGTAACCCGTTGAAAGGAATAGGGAATCTTGAAAATCCTGCAGAAAGCATTCATTGGAGGCTTCAGCCATCGTTCAGTCAAGATGAAATGATCAATGAACAAGAATTGATACACGGAAATAGTTGTGTGGTTTGAATCGGCTACTAAAAGCTCCTGTAAATGAGTTGTTCCGCTGCGCCAATGACCAAGAATAAAAATCGGATCCTCTTGTAGTTTATGTTTTCGGATCTTCCTTTCAAAGAGCAGTATTTCTGTTAAACGAAATGGTTCGAATAAAATGTAGCGAAGCAAGAACAGGATAAATACCGGTATTCTCCGAAAGCTCACACCACCGTTCTGAAAAGTGATCAATAGTAATTTCCCTAAGGGATAAAAGGGAAGTTTTCTAAGTTTTGAATGCATTTTATTCAAACAAATAACAAAATTTTCTTACTACATGATCGTGTAAGCTCGATTTAAAAGTAGGGATTCTTTCAAGATATTTACTTAATTTTATACAGCTTATTGAAAATTGATAGCTAGTATTTATACAATGATCGATTACAAATTCATACAGACTTCTGACAATGATTTTCAGCGGAAGCTGCAGGAAAGGGTGAATAATTATTTCGTGAGGAACGAAATCGTCAGAAAAGCTGATATATCGATGCTCTGGAAGACTTTTTTTGCTGTTGGATTCTATGCCTTGGTCTATGTTGTGATCCTTTTCGGTTCGATTTCAAATCTGGGAGTTTATTTCTTTTTGTGGGTTTTACTCGGACTAGGGCAGACCTTTATTGGTATTTGCGTGATGCACGATAAGGTACATGGGGCATATACAAAAAATAAATTCGCTTCTTTTTTACTTGAAATTCCGATCCTTTTAATCGGTGTTGAATCTAAGATCTGGTCAATCGAGCACAACATCATTCATCATAATTATACGAATGTGAATGGAATCGATCAGGATATCAATCCGCGCTTCTTTTTTCGTTTTTCAAAAGATCAGCCGAAACGTTGGTTTCATCGCTTTCAACATCTGTACGCGACGTTTTTATATGGCTTGATGACCATTGAATGGATTACCTTGAAGGATTTCGATAAAGTAAGGAAATTCTATAGGCTGGGATTTTTAAAGACTGGTTGGGAAACAGCATTACTCACTTTGCAGATCCTGATTAAGAAACTTGTTTTTTTTACCGTTTTTCTCATAATACCGTTGTTGGTTCTGCCTTTACCAAATTATCTGATCGTTCTGATGTTCCTCACAATGGTCGTTGTTTCGGGTATTGTCATGACGATCATTTTTCAATTGGCTCATGTTGTTCCGAATGTCGAATTTGCAGATGTTGATCGAGATGAACAGGTCAACTGGCATTTACATCAAATGCGAACTACTTCAAATTTTGCCATGAATAATAAGGTTCTCACTTTCTTTCTGGGGGGATTGAACTTTCAGATCGAACATCATTTGTTCCCTGATGTATGCCATGTTCACTATCAATCTCTTTCTAAGATCGTACAGAATACAGCAAGGGAATTCGATTATCCGTATCATTCGAACAGCACTTTTTTAGTTGCTATAAGAAAACATTACAGTCTGCTTAAAGAGTTAGGCAAATGAAATGTTTTGTGCCTTTTAAATAAACTGAATACTATTGCAGAGAGTGTGAAATAGTACCCTTCAATAAACGCATGGCTAAAAGCGATATTATACTCTGTCTTCTTCGTTTTCTTTCTGATTTTCGCTCTTCATCATGGACTGCCCAAAACGAAATGGATTATTAGGAAGCACGAGAAATAGAACGGATGCGATGATTGACCGCCTGCCTTTTCTTCATTCTCTTATCTTGTCCCGATTCTTCGGGACTTATTCTCAATCTTTTCATCCAAGAGACCTGTTAAGTTCTAGCTGTAATATATTCTATCAAATGGAATTCTGTATTGAGGTTAGAAAAACAACTGTTTTAAATGACATTGAGAGGGGTGAATGTGATGTAATGTTTAATGAATTCAATGAGTTACGAATTCAATAAGTCAAATAATCTGAGTGAATGAGAATCATCTTTCGGCTCATCTAATGAATTATTATAGAATTTTAAAAACACAATTTTTCATGTAATCTTCTTGTTTCGGCTATAAATAAATGAACAAATTACACCACTTATTAATGAAATAATTCTTTCAATAATAGGTAAAGTATGGATCTGATTTTTCAGTCCAATACAAGTCACTATAAAAAGTAAAATTAATAATACATATACAATTTGTTTTTTATAATATGGCGCAATTAAGTAACCCATTCCTAAATAAAAAAATGGAAATAAAACTGCTGATATTATCTTTTGAAGAAAAATAAATTCAAAACCATAAAATACCAATGGTGGAGAAAAAATAACAGTAATTAAGAAACCCATAAGAGTCGCTCCTGGAATTATAAATATCCATCTTAAAAAAATTACTATTTTATTTTTTAAATCTTTTTCCATCTATTTTTTTAAAAATTTAACAATCCCATTAATCTTTAATACTCCACAAATCCAGACCAAGGATGTTACAAATCTAATTTAATTTTTTTGTTTTAACTGGCAAGAGATTGATTAAAAAAAAGTTGGTAAGCGTCATTGGTTTTTGTCCTGATGTATGCCATGTTATCAAATGTCTTAAAAAGTATAAAAAATTTATTTCACAAAAACAGCGTGAGAAAATTGGATTTAAAAAGGAGCAGTAGTTTTATATAAACACCTCTTTCTGAAGTTTTTTTGTTACCGATTTTTTTTTTTTAATTATCTACTTTAAATCTGTGTATAACCTGAAATTTTAAAATTATGAAAAAGTTCTTTTTGACAATTGCTTTAGGATCTTTCCTTCTTTGCTCTTCCAATTCTTACAGTAAAGGATTAAATAAAGAGCCAATTCCTACCAAAATAATAAAAGAATTCAGTGATGTACTTTCTTTATTCTTCGATCACGAATTAAAACTAGACTCTACTCTTAGAGAAAGTTGTCTTCAATTTATAGAAGAGGAGGTAGGCGGCAAAAAACTAATAAAAGGTAAAGATTATGCTTATTTTCATATGATGTGGACTTTAACAGATTCTTTAGGAACCTACAAATCTGAGGATCTTACAAATAGCTTGGATAAAATGATTCATCAAGATATCTACAAGAATTATTTTTCTAGAATGGAAGGCGAATCTTACTGGATTGAGGTAATTCAAAAGGAAGAAAAATACTACTTGGTAGTGGCTTTAAATTAACACCTATCCTAACCAAAAAAAATATAAACCACATGAAAAAATTAGTTGTAACATCAGTTTTAATTTTAACTTCTTTTTTTTCTTTTTCTCAAAAGATTACTGTTCACGTAACCGAGGTAAAAGACTATTTAGTCAACGGTATTGTTAGTTACACTGTTGCAATGTGTGATTCTAATTTATACGAAAATAAACGAAAAGTTGACGGAACATACAACATTGATTTAGATAATAAAACATTATCTTTCAAAACACTTAAAAATAGTGGAACTCGAACAATTAATTCATTCACTAAAAATGGTAATACCGTTACTGTTCAATTTACTGATGAATATTTGGTCAATAAAAATGGTGATAAATTAGAAGCCACTTTGGTTATTAATAAAAAACGAGGTAAAGTTATTTTAACATACTTCGATTCATTAAACAAATACACATTTGCTCAAGACTTCACTAAAAACAAGATTAAAATTCATAATTAAGATTAGTACAAATTAAAGCCGACCCTAACCAAAAAAAAATATAAACCACATGAAAAATTTAATCTTTGCTGCATTTGTTTTTTTGTTGTCGTCTTCATTATACGCTCAAAAACAATACAATTTTTATAGTATGTTCGGCTTTAAATACTACGACCTTACGGGTAAAAATATGAAATACGAGGACGTATTAAAAGGTGAAAATTTGGGTGATGGCCTTTTTTCAGATGGATTTAATCACTACACCATTGATTTAAACGCTAAAACTTTCACACACAACTACATTTCTTTAGAGAGTGGGGTAGCAGATGGTAAAGAGGTTATTAGTAAAATCACGAACTTAGTTGAAACAAATAATTTCATTAAATTCGATGTAAGTACGGAGGATTTTGGCAAGATGTCTTTGGTAATCAATAAAAACATCCAAACCGATGTAGATTTGGTTGTTGTTTTTAAAGAAGAGAAAAAGACCTACGCGGCAGTCTTTATCAATTAGAAATACCACCGTCCCTCTCCATAAGTGTTGGGGTATAATTTATTCCGCCATTAAGACAATATCTTCTTAACTTTGCGTAAATTGTTTCTATGACATTTCGCGATTTAAATTTGAAGAAACCACTTTGGAATGCCTTAGATGATTTAGCATATCAAACTCCAACAAGTATTCAGGCTGCAGGGTTCAAGGTGATGATGTCCGGAAAGGATACCATTGGAATTGCGCAAACTGGAACGGGTAAGACATTGGCGTATTTGCTACCGTGTCTGTGTATGTGGGAATTTTCGAAAGAACCTCATCCCCAGATTTTGATCATTGTGCCTACTCGAGAATTGGTCGCACAGGTAGTGCGTGAAGTGGAGAAGCTAACAACGTACATGAATGTGGCTGTGTGTGGCGTGTATGGTGGCACCAATATGAATACGCAAGCCGCTATGGTTTTGCAAGGATTGGATATCCTGGTTGGAACGCCTGGGCGAATTTTAGATTTAGCAATAAGTGGTTCTCTGCAATTGAAACATGTCAAGAAAGTGGTGATTGACGAGGTGGATGAAACCCTTAGCTTAGGATTTAGACCGCAACTATTGCACATATTTGATTTTTTACCTGCGAAACGACAGCACATGGTTTTTTCAGCGACACTATCGGAAGAAGTATCGGTGTTTTTGGATAGCTATTTAATAACGCCTGTTCGCGTTGAGGCAGCTCGTGTTGGTTTGCCCTTAGAAAAAATTGATCAAACAGGTTACCGCGTGCCGAATTTCCTTTCCAAAGTTGTCTTATTGCGTCATCTCATTCAGCAGACTGGTGACAGCTCAAAAATTATAGTTTTTGTTTCCTCTCGTACCTTAGCCGATTTATTGTTTGAAGCATTGGAAGGGAGTTTAACGGATACCTTAGGTATTATCCATTCCAATAAAGCACAGAATTTCCGCTTCGATACGGTGCGAAATTTTCAAGCTGGGGAAATTCGTATCTTGATTGCGACCGATTTAATAGCGCGTGGTATTGATGTGACAGATGTTTCACATGTGATTAATTTTGATATTCCGGAAAGTCCTGAAAATTATATTCACCGCATCGGACGAACGGGTAGGGCAGATAAAAATGGTATCGCGATCACCTTTGTTTCTGAAAAAGACGAAGCAGCTTTGCTGTCTATTGAAGAACTCATGCAGCAAAAACTATCATTCACCAAAGTAACGGAGGACATTGTATTTACAGACGAGCTATTGGAATTCGAGAAACCAAAAATACTCATTCCTGGGAAGGCCCTTAAATTACCTCTACGAGAAAATAGTGGCGATTCTTTTCATGAGAAAATAGCGAAAAACAAAAAGGTAAACGTCCGTTACAACCATAAAAAAGCCATGTTAGAAAAGTACGGCAAACCTAAGAGAAAGAGGTAGAAGGATGTTTTATTAGGCTTATTCAATTGAATTTCCACTAAGTGTGAGTTCTTGGTAAACGTAGATCAATTATCGTGAAAGTTTCTATTAATTACTTGGTAAATTATAACGCAAGCCAAGGCTAGACCCAAAACCAACATTAAATTTAACGGTATTATTTGGTATAGAATTTAATTGAAGCGTTGGACGGAATTCATTGTAAATCACAAATGGCTTCCAAAATTCTCTTTTGTTACCTAATTTAAAGTTTATCCCTAATGGAATGTAGGCACTTCCACCCATTACCATAAAATTGCCATACGTCTCTGATTCTATATTTTCAGAATTAGCATTACTTTCATACCCTGAATAAGGTTGAATATATTCTGATGTACGTAATGTCGTTGTCGAACGATAACTCATGCCAATTGAAAGGCCTAGTCCAGCATGAAAAGCCCATCTTTTACCTGCATTCGCTTCAAAAATATAAGCCGCATCTAATCTCAATTGGTCGTTGCTATAGTTTCCGTTATAAGAGCTCGAAATAGTTGAATCTACAAAGTACATTTGACCTGTCTGCGAAGACAATAAGGTGTCAACAACATTACTTTCATAATAACGACCAGAGGCGTTCAGGAGTTCACTGTGTACATTAGAAATACCAATACGTAAAGTGCCTTTCGGGCATTTTGCAAAGCTCAAGCCTAATTGAATGGATTGAAAATTAGATGAATTGGCTATATTAGAATTATTACCCATCATAAAGCCAGAAAAGAAATAACCATTTTGCTGATAGGCACTAAAGTCTTTACTCAAAATACTGGATCCTGGGGCCAATAAGGTAAAATCAGACAACTTATTTCTTGAATTATCAATATCCATAAAAGAGCCGGCGTTAAGGTGGATCTGAGTTATTTTTATTTGAGCATTTAGCTTACTAAAGGTTAAAAATGCGATAAATAGAAGTTGATTTTTCATAGCTAAATTTTAAATGAAATTACAATAAATTTGAACCAAGTCCAGTTTTTTTTGGTCTGTAAATTTTAAATCACGCCCATTAACGGATATTCTGTTTTATTATTGTATCGAAAACTTAGCTGTAAGTGATTACTTAAACCATTTTTGCGCACTTGGATTGCGGTGTGGGCAGCCTGGCCAACAACATGGTCTCTTTTTCCCTTCTACTATTTCAGCACATAATCGATTAATATGCTCTAATCTAGTTTCTGGCTTTTTGACAATGGTTGTCCAACAGATCCATTCATTGCGTGCAAGTGCTGTGAGCTTGTTCCATTTCTCAATGGTTCCTTGATTTGAAATCAAGGCTGCTTTTAGATCATCGGGTACTTGATGAACGACACCTTCTTCGATTGTGGTATTTGTCATTTTATATTAAGTATTTTCGTCATGAAAAAGCCAGCGTTAATGCTGGCTTTCTTAATTATGACTGATTTCCAGTACTCTTATGCCTTGGTATTGACCTAAAAGTTATGCTGATTTTTTTACAAACTGCAAATCGGCACTTATTTTTACCTCTTCACCCAAAAGAAAACCACCTGTTTCTAGTGCAGCGTTGAAATTTAAGCCATAATCACTGCGGTTAATTTTCCCATTGATAGAAAAACCCATTTTCTCATTTCCCCAAGGATCTTTACTTGTTCCGCCATATTCCACAGCAAGTTTTATTTCTTTACTGATACCTTTAATTGAAAGCATCCCGGTCAACTCATAATTTTCGTCATCAATTTTAGTATAAGAGCTTCCTTTAAATGTCATTTCTTTATGATTATCTACATCAAAGAAATCTGCATTTTTTAAATGCGCGTCACGATTATCTTCGTTTGTGAAGATAGAAGAAGTGTCAATCGTTGCAGAAATAGCAGCTTTGCTAAAGTCTTCTCCATCGATTTCCGCACTAAAATTTCTAAACTCTCCTTTAATGTTTGTAATCATAAGGTGTTTAACCTTGAAACCCAATTCACTGTGTGTTGGATCTAATTGCCATGTTGTTTCCATGATGTTATTTTTTAAGTTAAATGAATACTAATTATTTTATTTTAATATTGGGTAATATCCTGCACGACTCTCAATCATCACCCAATTTTTTATTGCTAAAAGCACCGTTGACATAACTATTGCTATTTAACAAGCAAAGGTATAATGATAAATCATATTATTTATTTTTATATGTTAAGAAATAAAAATATAATTATTCAATCATGCATCTTCATGATTTTTGGGCAAAAAAAAAGCGCTCTTTGGAGCGCTTTTAATTAGTTATAATGTGGTATTATTTAATCATTAATCGTTTTGTAACGATTTGACCATTCACTTCAATAGCACATAGGTAAAGACCTTCGATTAAATTAAGGACGTTAAGTTGAACTTGGTTAGATGAAAGATTTGTTTCTTCCTTTACCAATTTTCCAGCAGTCGTGTACATTTTAATGGAATTAATCATTCCATTTTCCGAAAGAATTGTTAAGTTCTGCATCGCAGGGTTAGGAAAAAGATTAATTCCTGACTCGATAGCCGTAAGATCATTTAAACCTGTTTGACCATCTAAGTTCGTTGCACGTACAATTCTTCTACAAAAATAACCCAATGTTGAGTCCGTAAAAGCCATTGACTTAGTATAACTCATATCAGGGTTTTGTTGAATATTTGAAACGTGTGCAGCAGTACCTTGCGCAGCCGGTAAACCAAGTGCTACAGCAATTGCACACGTTGTTGTTGAATCCCAAAAATCCCAAGGAGCCGCTTCAAACGGATTTCCTGTGATGTATGGGAATACATTGTCAACTGGTGCACCGATGGCAGTACCACCAAAATCCAACATTCCTACCGCAGAAGCAGAAGCTGCTTGAGCAGCAAGTGTGTACGGATCATTCCCCATATTAACAGGATCAAGAACTGAATTATTTCCTAGCATATTCGCTTTTTTAATAACATCATAACTTCCGTTGATATCAGTAGTTACTATTCCAATAGAAGCGATTGAAACGTCTCCAGTTGTATAAACAGCTACAGGATCTGTTGGACAATGAACAGCACACATAGGTACATCGCCAGCTTCTAACCAGCTGATATCACCAAGTCCACCACCCATGCTACAAACCATATCAATGTCATTAGAGAAACCAAGGTTAGTTTCCATATTGAATTGTCCACCAATTCCATCCCAATCTCCAATAATCGCTGTATCAATTAGCGGAACACCCATACCATCTAAAAATTTAGGTAATTGAACTTCAGCTAATTTATCTACTGTTGCATAACCGAGTGCAACCCAACCTCCTGAACCTTGACCACACAAAATGATTCGCGATGTGTCAATTCCCCATTGATTAGTAATTGAATAATCTCTTCGAACAAAACGAACAGCACTTTTAGTATCTTGAATAGCACGATAAACTGCTTTCATTAAACTTGCTGCTCTTTCTGCTTGTGTTGCAGCCGTTGGATTCCAACCTAAACGGTATTCTAAATTGGCAACCACATATCCTCTTTTGGCATAGCTCTTACAAATATTGGTTGTTGCTACATCATTCCGCATACCAGTAGCATTTCCGTTGTAAATGATAGGTAAAAAAGTACCGGTGTGAAGCATGATAATCAAGGGACGCTCTGCCATGGTATCGCCATCTGGCTCATATATGTCAAAAACCAATGGTGGAACCTGAGCTGATGCTCCAGTTGGAACATAAGGAACACCCTGAGATGCAGCTATTACAGAGTAATTTTGAGAATAAAGAATATTATTCTCCTGGGTGAAGTTTGAAAACACTTCGTCAACAAATCGTTGCGGTTGTGCAAATAAATTCCCACAAATGGCAAAGGCAAAAAGAAAGGGTAGAATTATTTTTTTCATAAAATTGTTTTTTAGGTTAAATTATATAGCAAATGTATATATTAATTTTGTGATAGGCATTTAATTATTTGTCGTTCACATCAAAAGACAGCGAGAGATAAATGATTCTACCGACAAAAGGTCCGCCGAAAACTTGGAGTACTTTATTATTTAGAAGATTAGAAGCACCAAGTTTGACGGTTAGTTTCGCTTTTTCTATGAATTTATTCACCTGAGCATCCACTAAGCCATAGGTGGGAACACTGCCCGAAAACTGTGGAGAACCCTCAGAATAAAATCCCTGAATCCACTTATAATTGACATTAAATCCTAAGCCTTTTACTTT
>JBILCD010000055.1:0-12600 GCA_044353285.1 Crocinitomicaceae bacterium
CGCTGCAGCCGTTCCAACCCTATCAGTATTCGCCCCTCCAGCAAATTGGATTCCTTGAGACAACACGTCTGTACCATCTGGAGAGCCATGCAAAGGAATGAGCGCCAAATAAGCAAAATTTGCTAGTACATATAGGACGGTTACGATGGAAGTTCCTATTAATAAACTTAATGGAATATTCTTTTTTGGATTTTTAATTTCACCAGCAATAAAGGTAACATTGTTCCATGCATCACTGGAAAATATTGATCCAATAATGGCCGTTCCAAGCGCAAGAATCAAAGCAATTCCTGTAATGGGAGAAATTGACTCTGTCCAGTTCCCTCCTACTCCTTTTGTCCAAGTATGTGATGTATCCCACATGTGTTGCATATTCTGAGAAAAGACATCACTTTTCAAACCAATAGCCAAACCCAACACAATGAGAGCGAGCAGCGCTAATAGTTTAGCAGAAGTAAAAACTAATTGAATAATTTTTCCACTTTGAATACCACGACTATTAATAAATGTTAGTAGAAAAATGCTAAATATTGCAAATACCTGAGCCGCCGAAATCTTTAATGGACCTAGATTAAACAAGATATTATCCGGCCCTAATTGAGGAAAAAAGAAGGCAGTATATTTAGCGAATGCTACGGCAACAGCTGCAATAACACCTGTTTGAATAACCGTAAAAACAGTCCAACCATATAAAAAAGCAGTAAACTTACCATAAGCTCTTTCAATGTAGACAAATTGCCCACCAGCTTTTGGCATCATGCTCGCTAATTCGCCATAACTCAAGGCAGCCAATAAGGTTATGAATCCTGTTAACAACCATAAAACAATTAACCATCCAGCAGATCCGACCATACGCGACATATCGGCACTAACGATAAAAATTCCAGAGCCAATCATTGAACCCGCAACAATGGCCGTTGCATCTAATAAACCTAAAGACCTTTTAAAATCGGTTGTTTCTTCTGTCATTTTCTGTAGTAATTAACCTTGTGATCGTTCCAAAAATGGAATTGCAAAGATTAAAAGTAGCAAATATTTTGAATTCCTTGAAAAGCTGAGGCAGCATTAAGGATTAACAAATGATTCTCCTTAACTTTGCGGTATGGCAGGATCAAGTTATGGCACTCTTTTCAAATTAACGACCTTTGGCGAATCGCATGGTGCTGCAATTGGTGGTATTATTGAAGGTTTTCCAGCAAACATTCCAGTTGATTTTGCACTAATTCAAAACGAATTAGATCGAAGAAGGCCCGGACAATCCACCATCGTTTCGGAGCGCAACGAATCCGACAAAGTACAATTCTTATCCGGTTTTTTGAATCAAATTTCTACCGGGACAGCCATCGGCTTTACCATTCCTAATGATAATCAAAAAAGTAATGATTACAGTGTTTTAGAGCATTCCTTTCGTCCTTCACATGCTGATTTTACCTATGATAAAAAGTACGGAATCCGAGATCATAAAGGAGGTGGAAGATCCAGTGCAAGAGAAACAGCTTGTCGGGTAGTTGCAGGAGCTTTAGCGAAGCAAGCATTAACAAAATTAAACATTGAATTTTCAACCTATGTTAGTCAAGTAGGATCAATTCAACTGACAACGGACGAATTTTATTCGAACACTGCCATTGAAAGTAACCCGGTTCGCTGTCCTGATAGTGCAATAGCAGAGAAAATGCAAACGCTCATTGAGCAAACAAAAAAAGTAGGCGATACATTAGGCGGCACGATCCAATGCATCATCAAAAATGTTCCCATTGGTTTAGGCGAACCAGTATTTGACAAAATCCATGCTGAATTAGGTAAAGCAATGTTATCAATTAATGCCGTAAAAGGCTTCGAGATTGGCAGCGGATTTAGTGCTGTTTCCATGTTGGGCTCTGATCATAATGATCTTTTCAATTCAGATGGCACAACACAAACAAACAATTCCGGGGGAGTTCAGGGTGGCATAAGTAACGGCATGCCGATTTTGTTTCGCGTTGCTTTTAAACCCGTTGCCACTATTCTCAAAAAACAATCTTTGTTGGGGAAAGACGGACAATTAGACGAAGTAGCGATTTCAGGGCGCCACGATGCATGCGTTGTGCCAAGAGCAGTTCCAATTGTTGAAGCCATGGCATCAATTGTCATACTTGATTTCTATCTTCGCAATAAGTCAGTACATTTGTAAAAAAATTAGTATGATTCAACGAATACAGCATTTATATTTTGGTTTTGTTATCATTAATCTTTCAATTTTACTAAGTGGTATACAATTATGTGCCTATGAGGCTATTGGTATGCCACATCAATTAAATGCATTTGATATTCGGCATGGAAAAGAAGTCATTATGCTTTTTCCATTATACCTTGCGGTTATATTATTAATGCTATTATTTCTTGCCATCATCAGCCAATATAAGAAGTTAAAGCTTCAAATAAAACTGGCTAAAATCACTTTTTTGTGCTACCTTTTTTTCGTTTTGGGTATTACAGCTGTCTTTATAGCTGGGTGGCTACCTAATGCACCTTCAAACCTCACTCTCGGCTTTGGCTATTATTTATTAATATTGGGTTTGCCCTTTACATATTTAGGGCTCCGTGGAATAATAAGAGACAAGAATTTACTTGACTCATACAATAGACTCCGTTAACATGAATTATTTATCGGTTGAAAACCTCACCAAGTCATTCGGTGTCAGAATCTTATTTTCGGATTTAACATTTGGTATAGATCAAGGACAAAAAGTTGCCATTGTAGCAAAGAACGGCGCTGGAAAAACAACCCTATTGCGTTGCTTAATGGAGATGGAGCCCTACGATAGTGGTCGAATCGTTTACCGAAACGACATTCGTATCGCCTTCATGGAGCAAAGTGAACAATTAAACCCAGAACAAACGATTCTTGAGGCAGTTTTTGACCACGATATCCCCGAATTACAATTAATCAAAACCTACAATATCGCTATTGCTAATAATGACGAAAAAGCGTTAGAGGAATGCTATCAGCAGCTCACCGATATGAATGCGTGGGACATAGAAGTGAAAGTGCAACAGATCCTTAGCGTATTAAAACTAACTGATACCACTCAAAAAATTGAAAGCCTATCGGGTGGACAGAAGAAAAGAGTGGCCTTAGCAAAAGTACTCTTGTCTGAAGCAGATTTCCTATTTTTAGATGAGCCGACAAATCATTTAGACTTGGACATGATAGAATGGTTAGAGTCCTATTTATCGACTTCTAAATCAACGATTTTAATGGTTACCCACGATCGCTATTTCCTTGAGGTTGTTTGTGATACGATTTACGAATTGAGCAACGAAACACTGTTTCGATACAAAGGAAATTTTTCCTATTACTTAGAGAAAAAGGCAGAACGTGAAGAGCAATTACAATCCACGGTTGATAAAGCTAGAAATACCTTCAGAAAAGAATTGGATTGGATTCGACGACAGCCGAAAGCGAGAGGAACGAAGCAAAAAGCACGCGTAGACGCTTTTGAAGGCATTAAATCTACTGCGCAAATGCGCTTAGAGGAAGACGAAATGGAACTTCCTGTTAAAATGGAGCGCTTAGGGTCCAAAATAGTAGAATTTCATAAAATCGGTAAAGCATTTGGCGATAAAACCATACTACATGATTTTTCTTATCATTTCCAACGCAAAGAGCGCTTAGGAATTGTTGGTAACAATGGGACAGGAAAAAGCACCTTTTTAAACCTTTTAATTGGACAAGAAGAACCGAATAAAGGAAAAGTAGTGATTGGAGAAACCATCGTTTTCGGATATTATAGCCAAGATTTAATCAAAGTAGACGATTCCAAAAAAGTGATTGATGTTGTGAAAGACGTAGCTGAATACATCCCCTTAGAAAAGGGAAAACAATTGTCGGCATCGCAATTACTTGAACGATTTTTATTCACCCGCGACAGTCACTATAATTTCGTGCATAAATTAAGCGGTGGGGAAAAACGGCGCTTAAAACTTCTAAAAGTGTTAATGGCCAATCCAAATTTTCTGATTTTGGATGAGCCGACGAACGATTTGGACATTTTTGCGATGGCAGTATTAGAAGAATACTTGCGAAATTTTCAAGGTTGTTTAGTAGTTGTTTCACACGACAGGTATTTCATGGATAAAATGGTAGACCACTTGTTTGTTTTTGAAGGCGAGGGAAAAATTTTAGATATTGTTGGTAATTATACTGATTACAGAAAAGTGCAAAATGGTAAATCAAAAGAGGTAAAAAAAAACCTTGAGGTCCCTATGAGCAAAGAGGAAGAAAAATATTTAAAGCCTACTGTACTTTCCGATGAAAAACGGAAGCTCAATTTTAAGGAGAAAGAAGAATTAAAAACCCTTGAAAAAAAGCTAGCGGAATTAGAAGTAATCAAACTTGAATTAACAGATCAATTGAGTGACACTAGCAAAAGCAACAGTGAACTTTATGAGGCTGGTATTATACTTGGCAAAGTGATAAGCGAATTGGATGAGCTTAGCAATCGCTGGCTAGAGTTATCTGAATTTGAGTAAAGTACATAATTCGCTTTCATTTCCACTTTTGCTTAAATAAGGCGTAAACTTCCAGAATCATTTCTCTATGCTTTTTTACATTTCCCATTTCAACTTCAATGTTAATGTATCGAATATTATTTTTAGTGCAATAAATTGAAAGTGAACCATCGTCAAGGCCTTCTTCGTTTTGACAAACCACATTCCTATTTATTGATTTAAAATATTCAAAATCTGATATAGTATTAACGATAAAAAAATTATCAATATCTTCATTACTATTAACATAGGTAGCAGTAGCATTTTTCGAATTTATATACGAACGTACCGAAAAATTATTATTGGTATTATTGTGAATAGCGACTAGATAACCGCTACCTAAATCCTGCAGAAAAATGCTTAATAAACTATCTGAAAATCGTTTAATGCCCTCTTCAACTTCAAGAGGAATGCGTTTTACATAAGGATTCAATTTTAGGAGTGTATTTTTGATTCCAACTAATGAGAAAATTCTATTTGGGTCAAAGTGGTAAGTATATTCATTTGTTTTATACCTTAAATTTCGGTGTCCGAATTGATTTAATCTAAACAAAGCGGTATTCGGAAGTGAAGATGCTATCTCTAAATAGGCAGCAACGGATGCCGTTTCATTTTCATGTAAGGCAATAAATGTTGCGAATCTGTTTTGATCTCCCTTAAAGGTTAACTTGCAAGAATTCGTACCCAAAGGAAAAATGATGACACTATCATTGAGAGCGTTTACAAGTTGATTCTCCGGCCCTTCTATCTGTACTTCACGTGTTGAAAGATCATTGCTTTTTGGAGTAAACTTTTCTATCAAAGGGGATGAGCTAAGATATTGATTAGACAAGTCTGAACTAAGGTTTAATTCAATTTGGGAAACTAAATTGAACGAAATTAAGATCGAAATAAAAAGAGATTTCATACGTCAAATATAGGAGTTAAATAGCGAATGACTTTTAGAAAAGTAACATTGTGCTTTATTATTTTCTGCATGATTTACTAATTCCCAGGATAAAATTTTCAATTATTTTAACGCTACTATTCGCAGCTAATTCATCGCCTTGGAAACCATTTATGTCTTTATATTGAATCTGATTTATATACGCATCTAACATTAAAGTCGAAATTGGCATATAGGACCAATGCCATTTTTCTACTTCATACCCTGTCCTTTTCGTTTCCTTTTTATTGTCGTAAACTTGACAAAATCCATAATTATGAGCATTGCTACTAAGCCAACTATACACTTCTTTTCCCATACCGCTCAAAAAATAACTGTCTTCTACAGAATTAACATCAAAATCGGTTCCCCAATGATGTCTTGAAGTAGAAGGCATTGAGCTCGAGGACAAGATTTTTAAAGTGATTCCGATTTCGTCCTTTGTGGTCGTTTTCAGATTATTCCATTTACGATCCCAAATAACTTTTTGTTCTGAGAAATTTCGTGTGCCAGAAAGTATAACAAGTGGAATACCATCTTTAGCAGCGGCATTGGCCATTTTTTCAAAAGCAAGGTAGGTATCCTTCTGTAAGTATATTTCTTTATCGCTCCATTTTTCCGAAACCAACACAAAATCAGAATGAGTGCGATAGTCGAATTTACCTAATAAAAAGTCTTTTGAATACTTGCTACTGATTTTGGTTTGGGGGTCTTGTATTATTTTATCAGACTTAGCTTTATCTGTCTCAGCACTTTCGCACGCGGAGCAAATTATCAACAAAAAATAAATTTGGACCTGAAAGAAATAAACTACTCGCATTTTTTATTTATTCCATTAACAAATTCATCAATAACATTTATTTTTTTTGCAAGCTTACTTCCTGTAAAGCCATTAATATTGGAATAATTTACCAACTCGTTATATTTTTTTAGGTAAATACTAGACAAAGGCATATAGGACCAATGCCACTTCTCAGGTTCATAACCACTTCGTTTAGTCTCTTTCTTGTCATCATACACCTGACAGAAACCGAATTTACCCGCATGTTCAACAAGCCATTTATATTCTTTCAAGCCCTGACCTTTTTCAAAATACGGACTTTCTAAACTAATTAAATCCATGTCTGTTCCCCAATGATGTCTTGATGTACTGGGCATAGAACTGTACAGTAAAATCTTTTTCATTATGGAAATACTATCTCCTAAACTACTAAATTTTATCCATTTATTTTCCCATATACGCTTTTGGTCATCAAAATTTCGAGTGCCAGAAATTATGGTTAGTTTAATACCATCTTTCTGGGCTGCTTCATACATTTCTTTAAATTTAAGGTATACCTCTTTTCGGAGATAAATTACTTTAGAACTAAATCTTGAATCTACCAAAACAAAATCTTTATCCTTTTTGTGGTCAAATTTTCCTAGCAAATAATTGATCTCTTCAGATTTAATTTTAGAAATAGAATTTGAAGCCGTTACTGATACTGTTTCTTCATTTTTGGACGCAGGGTTACTTTGAGTTTTATCCGCACTAGCAGGCGAGAATAGACTTAAACATAGTAAAATAAGGTGCTTAATTAATAAGCTGAAAGGTAGGACAGAAAGCATTAATTACAGAATTTTAGGTTAATTAATAAATTTCATCAACATACTTTCCAAAAACCCAACCCACTAATGATTTTGAGCTTTTGATTAAATACCATTTTTCACCATTAATAAATTCTAAAAGGGACGAAGAAATGCTTGCATAACCCACACCACCATTTCTATTTTTAAATGAAATACGGTAAGTATCTTCTGAAATATTTCTAATTACTGTAACTGCTTTTCCTGCATCCAATGAAAACATAAACGTATTATTGTATTCACTATAAAAATTAGTTTTGCTTCTTATAATTGCCTCATTGTTGTTTTCAGAAGGGTAATAAACATCTAATACTTGAACGATTTCATTGAGTTGCAAGGAACCTTTTCTTACACTAGTAGTAGAGTGTTCTGACCTAACATTAATATTAGATCCTGTTATTCTCGCAGAAGAATATTGACTGATAGCAGAGGAACTAATCAATACGAAAAGAAAAATTAAGGGATGAAAAAATTGGATTAAACGCATAAGAATATTGATTAGTTATTGAATTAAACACTATTTCCAAAGGTAAATAAAATAATTCATTTAAAAAATATAAGGCTTCATCTTTAAACTCCCTTACTACGAGTTAATCAATTAATCGCTTTTATGTAACTTTGTGATATGAGAACGATACTTTTGATTATTCTGATTTTGACTTTGTCTCCCACTTATTATTTTTCTCAGATCATCAATAAAGAAGGAAAGGTTATTAAAGAAAAAAAAACGAAAAACCCAAGCTACATACTTTTTGAGGCCAACCGTACGAATTCATTCAGAACATTGGCTGAAAATAAACAATTCATCACCTTGCCATTAGGGGAACGAGCGAAAGAATCTCCTCTAAAAATTTGGTCCTATTCATTAGGAATGAACACCAGTTTGAATCGCTTTCTCCGTTTTCAGGGCGGGATTTCTTTTCTCCAAACGGGCGAGCAATATCTTTATCAAGGGGCTTTAGGCAGCGACAGTACTTATTCTTACCAAACAAAATACCGTTATTTCGCTATGCCATGTCAACTAACATTTGAACAAGGCAAGCAATTACGCTTCTCTATTGGCGCCGGCATTATGCCTCAACTTTTTAATAGTTACCGCCAAAACCAACAATGGACGACTGAACTGGGGGGTAAATACGACAACACAAATAAAGAAGGCAGTACCTGCAATTCTTTTGGATTAAGCTTAGTGTCTTCTGCAGGACTGCATTATGTTTCAGCTAAAGCGTGGGGAATCTATTTTAAAATGACGTACCGCTATCAACTCACAAATACCTTAACTAAATATGGCGACTATGAGCACTTTTCGAAGGGCTTAGGCTACAGCATTGGTATCAGCAAAAACATAGAATAGATGGAATTAGTTGCATTAATACATTTTTTCGAAAAGGAATATCCCTTGCAACTTCAAGAAGATTACGACAATTGCGGGTTGCAGATAGGAGACACCTCGCTTTCTATACATGGTGTTTTGGTAAGTTTAGATTGCAGCGAAGCAGTGGTCAGTGAGGCCATTGAGCATAATTGCAACCTCATAATTTGTCATCACCCACTTTTATTTCATGGTTTGAAGCAAATTGGGGCTAGTAGCTATGTAGAACGGGTGGTGCGCATGTGCATAAAAAATGATATTGCAGTTTATGCCATTCACACCAATCTCGATAACCACCCAGAAGGTGTAAATGCAGAAATCGGTCGGCGCATTGGCTTGATGAATACCAAGATCTTAGCACCAAAAACGAATACGCTCTATAAATTGACTGTCTATACTCCAAAAGATGCCCTAGAAGCATTGGACGCGGCAATATTTAAAGCTGGAGGAGGTGGTATTGGCAATTATACTGAATGTCACTTTCGGCAGGAGGGAATTGGAACCTTTACCCCAGGCGTATTAGCAAATCCTACTAGTGGAACTATCGGAGAACGCTCACAAGAATCGGAATTAAAAGTAGAGTACCTTGTAGATAGCCAATATTTACCCCACGTTCTCAAAGCAATGAATGAAAGTCATCCATATGAAGAAGTGGCCCACGACATCATTTTATTAAAAAACCAAGACACTAGATATGGTGCCGGACTAATAGGCGAATTAGAAACGCCATGCGAAGAAATGGCCTTTTTGGCGCAATTGAAAAAAATATTTAACAGTAAGGGAATTAGACACACCAAATTAATAACAAAACCTATAAAGAAAGTGGCGCTTTGCGGTGGCAGTGGAAGTTTTTTAACCAAAGATGCAATTCGCTCAGGAGCAGACTGTTACATCACTTCTGACGTAAAATACCACGAATTTTTTGATGCAGATGAACGCATACTCTTAATCGATATTGGGCATTACGAAAGCGAACAATATACTTCTACGCTATTGATAGAAAAAATTAAAGAAAATTTTACTAACTTTGCCGTCCGATTAAGTGAAATAAATACAAATCCGATTAACTACCTTTAAGATATGGCAGCAACTGCAAGCAAAAAAGAAGTAACTATAGCTGATAAATTAGATGCTTTAAGTGAACTCCAAAGAATTGATTCTGAAATCGATAGAATTAGAACCATACGTGGAGAACTTCCGGTTGAGGTTCAAGATTTAGAGGACGAAATTATTGGTATGCAAACTCGCTTTGAAAAAATGTCTGAGGAGCTTAAAGACTTAGAGACTGAGATTTCGGATCGAAAATTAGCTTCAAAAGAATCGGATGCGGCTATTTTAAAATACAAAGAACGTCAGGATAATGTGCGAAATAACCGTGAATTTGAATCGCTTGCCAAAGAGATTGAATTCCAAGAATTAGAGATTAAATTAAATGAGAAAAAATCCAAAGAGGGAAAAATTCGCATTGAGGGCAAAAAAGAAACATTAGACGAAGTAAGCAATCGATTAGAAGAACGAAAGTCCGATTTAGCCATTAAAAAAGCAGAGTTAGATGCTATTGTTAAAGAGACACAAAAAGACGAAGACCGATTAATTAAATTATCAGATGATGCTAAAAAGCACATTGAAGAACGATTATTAGTTGCTTATTCCCGCCTGCGTTTAAACGCAAAAAATGGCTTAGCAGTAGTGCCAATTATGAGAGGCTCTTGCGGTGGATGTTTCAATAAAATCCCACCTCAACGACAATTAGACATTGTTACTAAGAAGAAAATATTAGTTTGCGAACATTGTGGACGAATTTTATCACCGATCCAAATCGAAGATTAATCTTTATTCAAAAAATATATAGGCCCTCCAAAAAGGGCCTTTTTTTTGGTATTATAAAAAACTAGAAATAATCTCTAAAATGTTTATTAAATATTTTTAGATATATAATTATTACAATTAAAATCTTTTATAAGAAAATCTTTACAGCGTCAAGGGTTAAATTAATAATTGTATTTAACCTTATCTTAAAAATGTTTAATTTAGAGTTAGATAAACCCAAGCCATTCGTAATTAAAAACGAAATCAAAATGAAGTATATTCTAATGTGCATTATTTTTATGGGGATTAATATCTCAAATGCCCAAACCAAAAAAGAGCAAATAGAATTCCTAATTAAAGCAAAAGATAGTTTGAATTACCTTCTTGAAAAAGAACGTTTTGATAATGCACAAAAAATAATTGATTTAAACTCAAAAGTTTCACAAGTTAATTCACAAAATACTGCATTGAACAATACATTAAACTCCATAAATGACAAAGTCGATATAATAAATAAAGAAATCATTGATAAATCAAAAGAAATTAAGAGCTTAAAAGACAGTTTGCAAATTTTAACATCAAATCTAGAAAAAGTAAATTTTCCTGATAAAAAGCTTGCCAAGCTTGATTTTTTCGGAATTTATCAAGGTGTTCAACCAAGTTACAATTTGAAAAATAAAAATGGTGAAGACATGGTTGTTAAAGGAAAAAAAATCCTGGTAAATGAAACTGATTATAAGTTTCTGTTTAAAGAAAATAATGTTGTTTGCCTAGAACAAACTGATATTAATCAAGATGTCCAATATAACTATAATGGAACTTTTAAGATTATTATTGATGATATTCAACTACTAAAAATAAAATGTACATTAACTGATGGATTAAATTCTAATCCGGTATTCACAATTGTCTTTAACAAATCTGATAGTACAGTTCTTTGTATTGCTAAAGACACGCCTGATTTTAAATTAGAAAAGTTAAAAATAACCTCCAAAGATTTTGAGTTTGCATTTATTGCAGAAAACAAGTATATTATTATTTCCGACAATCCAATGAAAAATTGGGTAAATGGAAAGCCTAAGTTATTGGAAACCGAAATGGGTTATTCAGCTTGCAATGATCTAAAACTTGAATTATTACCTGCAGAGTACTTAGAACTTTTGCACAATAATTATAGAATTTACAATGATCGAGGAAATTTCATTATTGTAAAAATCAAATCATTAAAAATATTAACTTCATATATACCTGCTGACGGGCAATGGTTGCAATGGAATGGTAATGAAGGTGAGAGTGAAATATTTACAGATGAAGAAATTGCGCAAAGTATATGGTATACTGGAAAGCATAAATATCTTGTAGCTGAATTTGAAACAGAAAGTGAAATAAAAAAAGGAGATGTCTATTATTTTGCTATTCCTTCTAATAAATCAGCGTCTGTTTTTGTTTCTACTGTTTCAACAAAATCTGAAGAAGTGAAAAATAAAATAACTAAGATAGTTAATCAAACAAAAGACTATATAGATATTCAGAAAGAGTTCAAAGAAAAATCTGGTAACAATTTAGACAAATGGTGGTCCAATGATTTTGAAGACTTTGCTTATTTCAAAATAAATAATAAAGAAACATATGCCTTATTAGGACACACTGAAGGAATGATTGATTTTGAATCAAGATTTTCGATTTGGAAAATAATAGGGGATTCGTTACCACAATTTCAACACATAGATAGCTTGTCATTTCATACAATTCTTGCAACCGATATTGATGGCGATAACATCCCTGAATTCCTTATTGATCGTGGATACGGGACGCTATCCTTATTACAAAAAAAGGGGGCGGAATGGAAAGAAATATATAGTTGGTGGATTCCAAATTATAGCTGTTCGCGATGAAGGCAATGTTTAATATAGAATTGGTATGTGAGCATTGTGGTCGAATTTTGGCACCGATTCAAATCGAAGATTAATCTTTATTCAAAAAATATATAGGCCCTCCAAAAAGGGCCTTTTTTTTTGTGCTGTTTTTTTTTTTTTATCCTAATTCAAAAGACTTAAAAATTTATTATCATTTTTTGGAAACAATAATGTTTCGGAACAACATAATAATAAAGAGTACTTAACTCTCTATTTTCATAGGCACACTAATAACTTTTGACACCTTAAATAAAAAATAGCTAATTTAAAGCGATTTATAGATCTTTTTTATAAGATGAAGAGTAGAAATGTGTTAATTCTTGGATCTGGACACCTGGCTAACCGGACAAAATTATTGCTTATTAGTAATGGTTTCAAATTGACTCATTTTCCTAATATATTTTGTGATCTTCCAAGTAATG
>JBILCD010000208.1:0-4343 GCA_044353285.1 Crocinitomicaceae bacterium
CCCGTTTGTTCTTCTAATTGAATACGGGCATCTTTCGCAATTTTACCTCCTTTTTTACTTGCTTTTGCATTTTCTTGCAAACCTTTTGCATCGTTAGTTTCTGCAATTTGTCTAGTTGATAATTCAGCCAAAGCTGTAAAAATCAATTCTGCTTCATTCATGTGATCTCTTAAACTTTGAGTTTTTAAACCCTTTATTTCTTTATGTTTTTTAATACTTAATCCTGTCCATTCTTGGTGTATAATGTTTGTAAGCAATGCAAACTCTTCAGCTTTTTCAACTCCTGTTTCTTTCCAATAATCGGTTAATTTGTTTCTAGTTTCTTGCCCGGTCATCCGTTGTTGAATCCATTTCTCCGATCGGCCCACTTTTTTCCAATTTTCCCGAGCCCTGTCTAAGCTTAAACTAGGTTCGCTTATTTCTTGCATTCGTTCATAACCTACTTTCGCCAACCATTGCTTAAATGGCTCTGCTTTTGGCGATGGAATTGATTGGATAATACGAAGTAATGTTTTAGTATCTGCTACATCTGTTTCTCTCATTTTGCCATCAGCAGCCTTTAATTTGAACTGTCGACAATTTGTCGACAGTTCAAATCCATCATCAGATTTCACTCTTATTTTCATTTTAAACCAATAATCTCTAGGGTTAGGACTATCCGTAAGAATCTCAATTATATCGATTACTGAAAAATACCAAATTTCCTTTACCGCATCCCAATGACTTCGAATTTGTTTATTTTCAAATAATTGTATGCTTTGCTTGCTCATATTTGTGAGGATTTGATGGAATAATTATTCACCAAAAGTATATGTCTCCATCTTTCCGATGGATTTTGTTTCATCTTTTTTCTACAAATGAACGGAATAAAAATAAAAAAACGCCTTTCGGCGTTTGATTAATTATTGTGTAGAATAATTGTTTTTTTCTTTAGTTTTTTGGCATCTAACGATTTACTAAAGTTAAGTAAAAAAAGTAAAGTCTGAGTAGAGACTCTTTCTTCAGCTTTGTTTCCAGATTTTTCGGGTTGAGAGTACTTTTTGACCATAGGCAATTTAAAGGTTGAAAGTTGAAACGAATTAACTTTATTTTTATTTCAAAAAGCATTTTTTTTTTTAACTTTGTTTAATATATTTTAATGTATGTCGTCAATTATTCTTCCGGGATCAGGTGTAGCAACAGGTGATGAAGTTCAGGCGATATTTCGTCTTGCTAAACAAAAAGGATTTGCCCTTCCAGCCGTCAATGTAACCAGTACCTCCACCGTAAATGCAGTGATTGAAGCTGCAGCAAAAATTAATTCTCCCGTAATTATTCAATTTTCGAATGGCGGTTCCCAATATTTTGCTGGAAAAGGATTAAAAAATACAAATGAGCAAGCAGCAATATTGGGGGGTATTAGTGGCGCAATGCATGTCCATCATTTAGCAGCGGCATATGGTGCAACTGTTATCTTACACACCGACCATTGCGCTAAAAATATATTACCTTGGTTAGACGGACTTTTAGATGCAGGTGAAAAGTTTTATCGTGAACATGGTAAACCTTTATACAGCTCACATATGATTGATTTATCTGAAGAGCCGATTGAGGAAAACATCGCTATTTGTAAAACATATTTAGCCAGAATGGCAAAAATAGGAATGACTTTAGAAATTGAATTAGGTATTACAGGCGGAGAAGAAGATGGTGTGGACAATAGTAATGTTGATAATTCGAAATTATATACTCAACCCGAAGAGGTTGCTTATGCTTATGAGGAGCTGTTGAAAGTTTCACCGCGCTTTACAATCGCTGCTGCTTTTGGAAATGTGCATGGTGTTTACAAACCAGGAAACGTTTTTTTAACCCCGAAAATTTTAAAATCTTCTCAAGATTTTGTGCAGCAAAAATTCCATACTGAGCATAATCCTGTTGATTTTGTTTTTCATGGAGGTTCTGGATCCACTATCGAAGAAATTAGAGAAGCAATTGGTTACGGTGTTATCAAAATGAATATTGATACCGACTTGCAATTTGCTTTCACCGAGGGCGCGCGAGATTATATTGAGACAAACCTACCTTACCTCAGAACTCAAATTGGAAATCCTGAGGGAAGCGAACTTCCTAATAAAAAATATTATGATCCAAGAAAATGGCTTCGCGAAGGGGAATTGACCTTTATTAAGCGACTTGAAAAAGCATTTTCCGATTTGAATAACGTAAATACCCTTTAAACGAAAATAAACAATGAGTTGGTTTACCAGAAAGAAAGAAGGAATTACGACTTCAACAAGTGATAAAAAAGAGACCCCAGAGGGCTATTGGGTAAAATGCACCAATTGTAAAACTCTTTTTACTGCTCAAGATCTAGCTAAAAATAATGGTGTCTGTGACCGTTGTTCGCACCATGAGCGCTTGAGTGCTGAGGGATATTTTAATATTATTTTTGATAATGAAAAATATACCGAATTAGACGCAAAATTATCTTCTGCTGATCCATTGAAATTTACAGATACTAAAAATTATAAAGATCGTGTAACAGCAACCCAAAAATCAACTGGATTGAAAGATGCTATTCGAACGGCAAAAGGTAAATTGGATGGTAACGATTTCGTTGTTGCAGCCATGGATTTTGCATTTATTGGTGGTTCGATGGGCAGTGTAATGGGAGAGAAAATTGCTAGGGCAATAGATGAAGCGATTAAATTAAAAGCTCCTTTTATGATCATCTCTAAATCTGGTGGTGCGCGCATGATGGAGGCAGGATTTTCATTAATGCAAATGGCAAAAGTTTCCGGTAAATTAGGTCAGTTGGCCGATGCGGGATTGCCTTATATTTCTTATTTAACCGATCCTACAACTGGTGGTGTTACGGCATCTTTCGCTATGTTGGGGGATATCAATATCGCTGAACCAGGTGCCTTAATTGCTTTTGCAGGACCAAGAGTGGTAAAGGAAACCATTGGACGTGATTTGCCAGATGGTTTTCAAACGTCTGAATTCTTGTTAGAGCATGGTTTTCTCGACTATATAATTGATCGGACCGAAATACGACCTAAACTATCGATGTCTTTACGATTCTTTCGCAATTAAATGAAATTAACTAAATTAAACGATGACTCCTCTTGGTTGTGGGAATTTGATTCGTTTTCTGTTTTAGTTGATCCTTGGTTTACAACTCAGCAAGTGGATCTTGCACCTTGGTTTTCCAAGCAGCAGCATTTTCGTGAGCAGCCACAACTCGCAGACTTACCTCCTTACAATGTTATTTTTATTTCGCATCCATTTACTGACCATTGCAATAAAGAAACCCTCTTGCAATTATCGCCTGATATCCTCTTGATAGCGGCTCCCAATGTCCTTCGTAAAATAAAATCTTGGCATCATTTCAAGCATTTGCTTCCCTTGGATGAAGCGCCTTTTGAAATCACACGAATAACAAAAGCATCAATTTGGGATCTAGTGCACCACGCATTTTTAATAAAATCAAGGAATACGACTTTGCTGTATGCACCTCATGGCCTTAAGCAAGATCTAAAGGCTATAAAAGTTGATGTACTTATCGGAACAAGTACATTGTTTAAGTTACCATTTTTCTTGGGCGGGACCATTAATTTAGGCGCTGAAAAATTAATCGAAGTGGCGAAGATTTGTGAGGCAAAACTAATTTTAAATACTCATGATGAGCAAAAACTAGGTTCCGGACTTGTGGAGCTATTTGCTAAAAAGAACTATGTCACTATCCATCCAGCGATTAGGTACATTGACAGGGGAGAATGCATAGAATGGCCATAAATCCTTAGCGGTTTTCGAATTACTAAGTTCTTCTAATTAGAATAGAGTGAAATAATCACTATTGTCCGATAAAAATCGGACTTTATTATCTTTGTCCTTTTGTCTTGATACAAAAGAACGAAAAAATCAATTCTCGATTGAAGACGTTCGGCGAAAATTTCTCATCGACCGATACACGAAAAGAGTGATAAGCTACGCTTATCAAACGACAAGCGCTTTTCGGTATCGCTTACACCTCGAAATTTTCTTTATCCTCTCTTTGCCAATCGAGAAGGAGAAAAAAACGAAAATGGAGTTGATTTTTAAACAATTTATTTGTTTATCGAAAACTAATGGTAAAGAATTGAAATGAAAATTAGCGCTTTGAAATTTTATTTTTCGTGATCAAGCGTTGTGATGAGGACTTAAAGCGATTGATGAGGTCTAATCTTTTTTTGGCATGTTTTGTTTTGCCCTCCTCAACTCTTTTTCTCCATCTGTTGTAGCTGCTGGCTTTTAATTCCTTGCGCATTAGATTTCTTACGGCTTGTTCATTTAACCCAAATTGCATTTTAATCGCATCAAAA
>JBILCD010000056.1:0-12579 GCA_044353285.1 Crocinitomicaceae bacterium
GATCGAAAGTTTGCTGGGTTAACTCAAAATCTTTATGGATGGATGTTTTTTTCACTAGATTCCATCCTATTTTTCAGATAAAGCAATGTACTTTTTTAATTCAGTTTGTTTTTCTGCTTGTTTTATTAAAAAGTCGGCTACATCTGCTCTATTAATTCCACCTATATTAATTCCTTTGAATAATGTGTTTTCAATACGGTATTTCTCTGTCAATTCCTTGTCCAACAACCTTCCTGGCCTCACAACTGTCCAATTTAAATCTGAATTAGTGATGATTTCTTCCATTTTAGTTTTGTCCGCATAAACATCTTTTAACAAGTATTTTAAAAAGAGTTTTACCATCCAAGGGACATAATTTTTACTTTCTCCAGCTCCAAATCCGGTCACAAAAATAAACGGGACATCCATTTTTTTCTCCCGATTTATTTCCATAATTAATTTTGAGAAATCCGAAAAAAGAGTGGTCGCTTTCATATTCCTCCCAGTCCCCAATGTTACAATTATCGCATCGGTATGTTGGATTGAATTTATTAGGTCAGCTTTGTTAGTAGCATCACCAAGAATCATATTCAACGATTTTTTCTCTTCGATTTCAATTTCAGATCGAGAAAGTGTGGTTATCGAATGATTTCTATTTAATCCTCTTTTTACTGTTTCTAACCCTATTCCAGCCGACGCACCTATAATCGTTATGTTCATGTTACTTTTTTATTTATTTGTACAACGACCCTTGCGACCTGTGTTATTGATTAATGCTGTTGACCACTCTCACTGGAATAATATCAATTTTCATATAAGGGTAATAAGGCAAAATGGAAAGTTTGGCGTGTACATCATCTGAATCGGTTGCCATCGCGACAATGAAAATCCCTGACATGTCCAATTTAATATAGTTTTCTACAATGGTCCCATTTAGCTCTAGCTCTTTAACGAGCTCCTGCTCTCTTGGCAGTAGTTTCATTCTTGTATCATTGTCTAATCCTTCCAATTGGATGTTTAACATAAATTTTTTCATGTAGCTTTCGTTTTCAATAATTTAATAGTGCGAAATTAAGATAATTAATCGTTGGAAATTTTTTATAGTAGCGCTTAGCTACTCAGCGCCGTTTGAGCCTTTATTATGCGGCGTTTCCTTCCATTGGTTTTATGTTATTAAGTTCCTTCGCCTTTTGATTTTTCTCTTCTTCAAGATCATAATCATCTTGTAAGCCCAACCAAAACTTTGCACTTGTTCCGAAAAATTTGGAAAAACGTAATGCCGTATCAGCGGTAATTCGTCTCTTGCCTTTGATGATTTCAGAAATGCGTGTTTGTGGAATAAATGTTGACTTCGCCAAACGATAAGCAGAAATTTCCATTGGAGTTAAGAATTCCTCAAGTAGGATTTCACCAGGATGTATGTTGCTCAACTTTTCCAAAACTTATTTTTTAATAGTAATCAATTATTATTTTTCAATTAGTATTTCGCTAATAAAGTTGGGGAATGTCTTGATCGCTGCAGCTAACTTGAGCTTGTTTTCTGTTTGTATTCCTTCGTCTTTTAGGTTAAAGTTGTAGTTGCGAAATAGAAAGTAAAACAATAATCTATTGTAAATATCCAATTCATTGTCTGAAACTAAAGACAACATGGTTGATTCAATTTCATTTCGGTTGTTGGTTTCTGATAAGGCGCGCCCTACCCTTCCAATGCTTCCAAAATAATGATTACTAGCCGGATTTTCAATTCGGAACGTGATGCCTAAAATAAGATCGGTAACGTTTATATTAAGTTCTTCTAGTTCTTTAATGTACGTATTTCTTTGTTCCCAAGCGTAATTTCCGTCTGACATTCTATCAAAACGGTCATTCATAATGTCTAAATGTGCCTTCAAAAAAACTTCCCAATTATATGTTTCGGCAGAAAGTAAAGCGATATTTATGGCGTGTTCTCTTGGTCTGCTATCTTGACTGCAACCTCCAATCACTTTTGTACTTCTCATTTCGTCAAGCAGTTTAGCTTTCTTTTTATCAGAAAGTGATGCCCAATTTTCGGGAAGGTCAACCCATCCAGCTTTCAAGTCATCTTTGAATTTAGCAGTTGTCGTATCCACTATACAATCAGAATACCCAATCATTTGCGCATACTTTTGAGGAATAGGAACCGAACTAAAATTGGTTGGGAAGTAAAAAGCTGATAAAGATTCGTCAGAATAACTTGTTTTTTCGCGGTAATCCATCAGCCATTTACTGGTAAAGTCTTTTTGATAAAGCGAAAGGTCCTCCGAGGTAATACTGAAACCGTAATCATTTTTTAAGTCACGTTCTCCAAATTCTACGACGTCTTTATTTTCATAATTTTTATAGGTGCTTTTTATAATTATAGCATTTCGTTCAATGCTTGCTCCTGGGTATTTTGTGAGAAAGTCGTCTAGGGGAATTTGACTTTCCATATCTTTCATTGCTTGCTCTATACTGCTTTTATTGACTTTTACTATGTGTCCAATTGTTTGACTTTTTGAATAAAATACAGTATTAAAATTACAATTCTTGTATTTCAAGTTCAAAGAATCCACGATGTGACTCAATTTCCCCATTGTCTGTTCGCTGTAAATTAAGCCGTTCGGATACACTTTAAATTCTCCGTCTTGGCAGAAAGCGGATAGTGAGAAGATCAAACCAGCTAATAAATTTATGGTATTTTTCATTGTGCTTGTTTTATTTTAACTTTCGAATAATGGTTCCGCATTTGACTAAGATATCCTCAATGATATTCTTTATCTTTCCGTTTTTATCACCGAAAATTTTCGATTTAGTTTTAACAGGTGCTTCTCAAATAACTCGTAACTCAAAATAGGTATTATGATTGACAGAAATATAGTTACTGAAAAAAAGACCCAAATATTAGTGATTTCAAATCGCCACATGAATTTTTTAATAATGATAATGAGTAGCACATTGCTATACATGTATATTCCGTATGAAATTTTCCCGAAATAATGAATAATACTCTTTTTAGGCAATACATGCTTGAAATTAGCATTCAAATTATAATCTAAGAGTAAGACCGCAATAATTCCAATATAGAAAAACTTTTTAAAGCCCGCTAAAAACATTGAATCCCAGGATGTAACTGTTTCAACGCAAAGGGAAATAATGAGTATACATAAAAGCGAAATCCTAACCGTTCTATTAATTTGAAAAGTAAACGGTTTTTCTGAGTAAAAATAAGCGCCAAAAGCACCAATCACTAATACATCTATCCGGCTAAGTGTATGTAAATATAATGTGTACCAAGGGTATTGCATAGTGCCGAATGTGTACAGACGAAATAAGATACTCGAAGCGATGATGAGCATAAAAACGGAAATCAGATTTCTCTTTGGAACAAGATAAATAATAAATGGCCAAATGAGATAGAAATGTTCCTCCACACAAATGGACCAAAAGTGAGAAAAAGGATAGGTCCAACTTTGCGTATGAATGGTGTCAAAATTTGAAATGAAAACCAAATTAACAAAATAATTAGGCGAAGGTGAATCAACCCAATGAACTAAAAATGGGGTTATTGCGATTAAAAAAAAATACAAGGGCCATATTTTCAAAGCGCGCCTGATCATAAACTTACCGATGCTAATTTTATTAAATCGTTTTTTTTCTTCCAGAAGAATATAGGTAATTAGGAAACCGCTGATTAAAAAGAAGATGTCCACTCCTATTCCAAGGTTTCGAATAAAGGTGTCAACAAATTTCCCACCGAAACTAAGATCTTTATAGGTTCCATTGGAAAGCATCCCAATTTGACCATACCAACCGCACCATGCTTCATAGGCATGAACAAGAACAACCATAAAGGCTGCAATAAATCGAATGACATCAAGATTCTGAAAATAAACACGATCTGAATTCAACGTTTTCTCCATATTTCTATCGCAATTGGTTTCTATTAATTTAGTGCTTACGCTTATTGAATATTAAATATAGTATTTTTTTTCGACAAGCTCTCGGCCCATTTTTTTAAATGAATTGTTAGTCCGAAGGTAAGATTATTTTGTTTTATAATTACCGTTTTCAGAAGTAAGAATTTAGGCATGTAACTATACTCGTGTTATTCGGAATTCATTTTTTCACCTCAGAAGGAAGCAACGAAGTAAATTTAATCTTTAAATCCATTCGTTCGTGCAGGATTCTTGTTATTTCAATCGATTGATCTTCTAATATACGATAGAAAATTATATGCTTTGAGGTAAGTTTTCCTTTCAGTTCTGGATAAATTTCCGAATATTCTTTCCCAATTTGCGGTTTCTTAGCGATTATTGTACATGCACTAATTAATAGTTTATAATATTTATCCGCTTGACTTTCAGACCAAGTATCAACTGTGTAACTCCAAATTTCAGATAAATCCTTAACAGCACTGTTTGTAAACTTAAACTTTGCCATTTGTTATCGTTTAGCTTTCATCATTTTTAAATGCTCATCTGCATCAAAATTTTCGGCTATACCACTATTTACACCTTCATCAATAGCATGACGCAAAGCAATAATTTTCTGTTCCTCTTCTTCAAGTAGTCTTAATCCAGCTCGAACTGCCTCACTTGCATTTTTGTAACGCCCTTCTCTTAAAATACTTTGAATAAATTGATCAAAATAACTACCCAAAGTGATTGATGTGTTTTTACTCATAACAACTAATTTTTAACAAACATACCAATTATTGGTATTATTCTAAAATTATTTTAGGATTTTTTTAGGGTTTGGGCAATCCCATATAGCGCTTTGCTGCTAGGCGCTAGTCGGCTGTTAGCAAACATCACTTTTTATAATAAATTTCCGCCCAAAATCCTAAATCTACAATTACTTTTTTCCAATCACCCTCGGGCGCTTCCCTGTAAAAACTTTTTGATTTTAAAAAAGCTGATTTAAAAAATAATCCTTCTAAATTTTGATTTTCAATTAATTCAACTGATAAGAAACAGTCCTCTTTTATATAAATATTTAGCTCGGAAACATCAATTGTTATTTTTCCATTTTTTGGTTTGTCGAAATAATATATTGGTTCTGATAGTTTACTTTTATTTGGAACTCCATCTTTCAAATCATAAAGATTTACTCTAAATTTTATTGAATCATTAGCCGTTTTTTCTAAATTATCCACATTTGAATCATTTTTTAATTTTTCATTGTAAAAAATATTAAAATTTAGACTTTTAATCTGTCCTTTTCTTTTCTTATTGTATTTAATCAATGTTCCCATTTCTGCCCCAAGTTTTCTATTTTGAAAGCCAGCGATTATCATAGGTGTTTTGACATTATTCCCAGAAATCAATAATCTACTTTTTCCTGCTGTAACTAGTACTTCTTCGATAGCTTGGATTTTTTGAGTTAGTTCAATTTTGATTGACTTTTGATTGATAAAATAGGATTTACAATGCCAAATCAAAAAATCAATACTTTCATAATTTGGAGCTGATATTCTTAATGTATCCTGATCCGAAAAATTAGAAATGTCGAGTGAAAAATTTCCATCATAATCAGTAATTGCACCTTTGTTCTTGTGTAAAATTCCAATTCTTGCGTAACTAATTGGGTTGCGTGTTTCGAAAGAAACAATTTGACCAGAAAAAATTTGTGATATTGAGTAATGATTGATTAAAAGGACAATCGATATTAAACAGCATTTTTTCATTAAAAGTAGATTTATTCTAAGTTTACCTTATGCTAGTTTTAACGTTTTACTACCTGACGGATGGCGCATCTTTAAAATAAAAATTTATATCAAAGTTAACGTTATTTTCTTTCAAATTCATGGTTGTGGAGCACTGTATTGCCATTTTTGTCAATTGAAAATCAGCGAAGCTAAACCCGTTTTGTAGAGCTTTTTTTTCTTTCTACATAGTTATTAATAGTCTTACGATTACTAAATTGGGCAGACTCCGCTATCAAATTTAGTAACATTAAAGTTCCCCCTTTTGTCAACATACAAATAGACTTTACGAAGTCGTTGGTCATAAATCATAACATTATACCAAGTGTTCTTTTGAAAACCAATTGGGCAAATGTCGTATTTTATGGAGTTAAGAATAAACTTTTCGTTATAATTGTCTAGCTTTTTTTGAATGGAAATTAGTTCCCTCCCTCGTTCATTTAATTTAAATTGTATATCTATAGTGTCAGCCTTCCATTTATAGTGTCCATTAGGCTTTTTAAAATATATTTTGTCTGGCCAATATTTTTGAACACCGTCCAATCCTGGATTATAACAAGCAAATCTTTCTGTTACAATATATTCTGAAGGCATACCAATACTGTCCATTTTAATAACTGTCAGCCGCTCAAAGAATACTCCATTGATTAACTCACATGAACCTTTTACACATTTATCAGTAATTTCTACTTGACAGGTCGCGTTTTTAGCAATTCCAATAGCGCCAATAATTGCACATCCCGTGCACAAGAATATTCCGGCAAGAGCAATAAAAATGGTCAATATGTTAAATTGTCGTATCAAGTATATTTCTTGTAAAAATGAGTGCTACTGTTAAGATGCCTAGGCGCTTTTAACATTAGTTATTCTTTAATATCCATTTTTTTTCTAACATAATCTTCGATTTCCTTTTCGGTAATGGGTTCAAAATAATGTCTGCATTCCCACATTTCAAGATGATCTCCGTAAAAGAGTTCGATTTCTATTTTAAAATCCCTATGAGACTCTAAATATGAAAGTGAAAGAGGCTTAATGATGTGTTTGATTTTTTTTGAACATTTTTTATCAAATTTCCAAACATAAAACTTATAACCAATGGTTGTTGAGTCATCCTGATATTTGATCAATTCAACGTCACTAATTTGTCCATTTTTAGCGTACGTTAAAATGTATGAATCCCAACAATCGCAATTAGAGTTATCTAATTTTTCCCAATCTAACTTATTTATGTAAGCCATCAATGTGTCTTTTAAATCGGAGATTTGTGAGTATAATTTATTATTCAACTTTATTTGTTGTATTGATTCGATATTTGAAATTTGTCGTTTTGATTTTAGCACTCCATTTTCTATTACTAATTTATCCTCAAATTCATAGATTGCATTGTATCCCATGTCAGACCCATAAAACAGTTCTCCCTTTGGTACTGTAATTGTTCCGTTGTACCATGAAGCGAACGGTCTAATATTCCCAAACATAGCAAAAAGATTTGCATCCTTTGATTCGCTAGAATTTTCATAACAACTTGTAATTTTTAGAAGAAAAAGCGAATCGTCTTTCAGTTCCCAATACGCTTTATATCCCCTCCAACAAGCTGAAGACTCATAAGGATTATTGAAGTCTATGAGATCTCTATTTTTAACCTGTTCAAAATATTGTTCTAGCGGATTATTAAAAATTGGAACTGTGTCTTTATCTATAATCAGGTAGTCAGGTACTTGACCGGTTGAGTATGCCTTGCTAATAGACAGAAAAAACACTAATAGGATTAAAATTGTCTTCTTCATAATTACCGGTATCGTTCCACAAGCAGGCAAACGGCTCACTTTTCTCAAGAACGTTTTACCGAAGATAAACATTCTTTTTACAAACTAAACGTTTCACCGAGGTATGTTCGGGGGTTGTACTTGCTTGCTGTTAGCAGAAATTTATATATCAAATCTAATAGGTAGAATCATACTATGAGAAACATTATCATTTTGACATTTTGCAGGAATCCAATTAGGCATTTTTTTAATCAGGTTAATTGCTAACTGGTCAATCTCTTTTCCAAGTCCTCTCTTAATGTGAATATTGTTTATTTCACCATTTGCATTTACAATAAATGCCACATATATTTTCCCTTGGATGTCGACGTGACTTGGATATTCAAGATTATGAATGATAAACTTTAACAATTCTTCCTTTCCTCCGGGAAATGATGGTTCAGAATCTGCGCTAAAATATATTTTAGTCTTGGTTAGTGAATCAATTTCATAATTACAAGGACTAATTGAGTTTTGAGAAAATGAATAACTCCAAGTCAAAACAGTCAAAATGAATATACTGGTAAACACGCTCATGGTACTCTTTTTTATTTCTACTAACGGTTTGCTTGTAGGCAATGTGCCGATTGCGGGTGATTGTCCTCTCAAGGTACACGAAAAGTGAAAGCGTGCTACAACTGTTCCCTTACCACTGAAACCCTTATTGGCTATACCGCTTGTTAACCAACGTTTTTCTTTATCAATATATATCATCTTTCTTTATTTTTAAATTAGATAGCTCTAATAATTTCAAACACACACTTTCAATTTTTCCACCAGAATGTCTATCAACGACATGATATTTTCCAAGTTCCTTTCCTTCTAGAATCCATTGTGCTCCGTCTGTTCCTATACCACTTCGCGTAGTAGGTAAATTCCAAAAATTAATCGAATTAACACTTGCTACAAAATCATTCCAATTTTTAAGTGTTAATACCTTACTCTTATTTACTATCATTTTTCCTGGCTCATAACCACCAGCGCCATCACTAACTTTCCAATACAATGTTACAGTATCATTAAAATTTTCTAATCTGATTACAACGGGCTTATGAAATGAACGTAACCAAGTAAATCTATACACTTTTGCCGGCAAAGAATCACGTAATACAGGTTCATCCAAGGCATTGAGGTGTGATGCATACCAATTGACATGAAAAAGAGCTGACTCAACTCCTGAAACTTTAAATTCTGATGCCGATACAAAATCAATTACATTCACTGCGTAATTAGTATGCCAATCACTTGGTAAATCGATAAAAGCAGCTATTGGAAAAAAAGATGACTGTATTTTATAGTTTTCATAAAGTTGTTTCTTGTTTAGGTCATTATTATAGTTTGCAAGTTGTATTAAAGGAAAGTTAAGCGTTTCCATCAATCCTTCGTTTTGATTGCAGAGGGTAGAAAAGTATTGGATGGCATTTGCTGAATAATAATCAAGCGTTGTCTTTTCTTTGTCTGATTTAAACTCATTAATGAAAAGTTCATAACACAACTTACCAAGTGAATAAATGGCTTCTACATTTACACTATCAAGTTTACAGGCTTCTTTTAAATAGTTGATTCGTTGCGTATCAGTTAATCCAGCAAAATGGGCATTTTGTTCTCTTGCTCTAATTAAATATGGTTGTGGACTTTTAGAATTTTCTTTTATCAATCTGTCAAACAAAAAACTGATCGAGTCTTTCTGATTATTTCTACCATAGACTTCAACTATGTAATTAATCGCTCTTTCATTTAGACTATCAATTTCCAATAGATTAAATGCAATATTCTTCTTATTGCCCCATTCTTCGCTAGATTTAAAATAACTTAATTCGTACTCTAGTTCTTTTACAGTCTGTGAAAAACAAGTACTATTTATTACTAAGAATAAAAATGCTATCCGTATTTTTTTCATTCGGCCGTTGTTTTTAAAATTTTGACTAACGTTTTACTTCCTGCCACCACTGAACTTGATACGAAGCACAAAGCTTTTGTGTCTCTCGACTCCGCTCGATTCACTTAAAGCACATCGAGCGGAGCCGAGATGCGCTCCATTTAACCACTGAACCGCCAATTTCTTGTAGCTGCTGTAGCTGTTGTGCTTTCCTTCTCCATCATCCTATTAGTCATTATATGGGTCCATAAGTCCATTGGGAGTATGACCCTCTTTTTCTGTCAATTGCTTCTTGTTAAAACTTGTCACAATTTCATTTGAATAGATAGATTTGTATTTGCTTAGCATAAGTCTGTAACGAAGTTTTGTCTTAATTTTTCCTGCAAATTTTGGAACGTCAAAAGTCCAATATTCATTCTGTTTCAAATAGACATTATGATAACTGTTGCCACACCAACTGCTTGGCAAATATTCAATTGCTTGCCATTTGTCTCCATAAAAAACTTCTGCAATTACATTAAGTCTGCTATCAGATGCGTCAAGCTGAACAATTGTGTCTGTTTTGTTTGCTATATATAGTTTGTAACCATTGTATTTGTCGTTAATGGTTGTAGTTTGGGTTGTGTCAATTTTTAACAATAAGCCACTATCAGTAATAGCTAAACTGTCATTTATCTTTTTGGGTAAATTTTTTGAACCACCAAATCCGCCTAATGCTGATGAGTCTATTATGCTTGATTTTGCATAAATGTTTCCTCGAAGCATAAAGTCAACGTTTAAGTCCTGCTTCTTTTGTCCAAATGTCGTTGAACTTAAAAGTAAAATAATTACTGTTGTTAATGTTGTCCGTTTCATATTGTGTTGTTTTTGAGCATTACTAACGTTTTGCAGATTGCCGATGGGCGGGCATTTTACCACAAATGTTGAATAAAAGTACAAAATTCCCTGTTACCACAAATCTGTCTTTAGAACACGACCGCGAAGCAGCACGGAAGTAAACCCCGGCTTTTGGGTAGGTGCTGTTACCAGCTGCTTTTGTTGTTTTCATATCATTGACCTTGCATGAGTTATAAATGTCACTGTTGCTCCTTTAATAAATTCGTCAATGTCAGTTTGTTTGGTAGCTTTTTCATTCGTCAGTTCAAGTAAGAAAATTGCGTTCCCACCGTTGAAGCGTTTTTTGTATGGATAAACCCAAAACTTAAATTTTCTTTGAGTCGGTTTACTTTTTACATTTTTCAATTCTTCAAAATAGTCAATTGTAATTGTGTGTCCAGTCCAACCCCACAAATTTTCAATAATTGGTTCTCCAGTTTTTACATCAGTCATTTTTAGTCCTTGTGTCGGTTTACAAGTACTGTCCATTTTACAATAAAGCATTTGTCCCGTAATAAGTCCAGATGTAAAAACACTTTTATACTTATTTGCACCGCTAAAGAGATAAACTCTAATGCTGTCAAATTGTATAAACGTCGAACCGTGGGTTGTATCAGTTGTGATCCTTCCTGTGTATTTTTGATATGCCTGTTCTATTTTCCAATTGTTGAAAATATAATTATCTTCAAACTGTTCTTGTTTTTCATAGTCCTTATATTGATGAACCCAGGACTTTTTTCCATCTGTCGCCTCAAGTCGTGTCCACGTGTAACTACAAGATTGAAATGTCAAACTTGTCAGAACAATAATTGTCAATATTTGTAGGGTCTTCATTAAAGTTGCAGCATAACGGTTTACTGCCTGGCAAAGGAGCCGATTTTTAAAATTAGTTATATTTAAGATCCAAGATCTTTTGTTTTTAATTATTCGTTTCAAATAACCAAAATTTCGGTTTTTTTTGCCAGGCGTGTGTTAGTAGCTGGATGATTTCAATATTTTTTAAGTCATTGGTATTGACAAGAAAATTTCACCGTTGTTTTATTTTATCGTGTAACTCACATTGCGTCCGTTTCCTTGTTTTTCAATCAATCCTTTATTGATCAACTCCGACAAAATACGTTTTACGGTTGGTGCGGGTATCGCCAATATTTTAGCAATTTCACCCGACTGAATGTTCGGACGATTTTGAATAATAGTATAAATTGATTTTTCCTTGGGCGAAAGCTCTGTTTCCAAACCACTTTTATGCAATTTCGTCATTAATTGAGATTGAATTTTTGACAAGCAACTCAAAAAGAATTGTATCCAAACGGTTACATCTTCCTTAGGGCGTTGTGCCTGACAACTTCTAAGAACCTGATAATATTCATTTTTTCGGTTTTCAATTTCGTGCTCAAAACTCACGTATTGTATCCATTTGTATCCGTTTTTAAGCAACAAAAACGTTGAAATCAAACGACTTAATCTGCCGTTTCCGTCTTGGAAAGGGTGAACGCTCAAAAAATCATAGACAAAAGATGCTACTTTGACTAAAGGGTGCACTTCCGTTTCGGAATCATACCAATTGAGCAACTGCCTTATGGCATCTTCGGTGGCAAATCCAGCTTCGGTGGTTTGAAAAATGATTTGTCTTGTGCCGTCAGGAAATGAAGCTTCAACTGCGTTGCTATGTTGCTTATAATTGCCTTTATGCCATTGATCTTTGGCACTGTATTTCATCAAGCTATTGTGTAAACTTTTAATATGACTTTCGGAAAAGCTACTATTTTCGTAAGATTCCGAAATCAAATCCAATACTTCAAAATAACCGACTACTTCCTGCGAATCTCTGTCGGTAAGTTTTGTGACGTCAATTTTTTGAAGCAACACATCAACCTCTTCATCGCTCATTTTGTTGCCTTCAATACGATTTGAAGCTCCTACGCTTCGCACGGTAGCAATGCTTTTCAACTCTTTGAGGCTTTGACCTTCTTTTCGTTCAATGGCCGTCCAATTTGCATCAAAACGGTCAATTTCACTTATTAAATTGATCAGTTCCCAATCAATATTCAGCTTGAAATTATATACCTCGTTGTTCATATTGATACGATTTGATACGCAAATATACGATTATGATTCAAAACTTCTAATAAAAATGATACGATTTGATACGTTTACATTTGATTATGATACGAAAAATGTCATTATTTTCAGTAATAAAATTGTTTTGCAGCCAGTTCGTAAAGCCTTGCCATATAACGTTTTTCTGCCGGGCGATCGAATCGACTCTTTAAATAAATCGTTTCACCGAAGTTAGATTATTTTGTTTCATGTTAATCGTTGTTTCGAAGTGAGAT
>JBILCD010000209.1:0-4313 GCA_044353285.1 Crocinitomicaceae bacterium
GTATCACCACTACAAAGCAAGTCATTGGCGGAACTTATCTCGTACTTGTAAGCAGCAAAATCACTAAAATATCCGTAGCGACATCCGGAGCTCGCGCCACCGTGAATCACGCCAAGGTGGAACTTAGAGCTTGGATTTTCGACCCGGCTGGCTTGTAAGACGCCAATATAAGAGCTTCCGTCGAGTTGTGCGTATTTCCATGCCCCTGCAGTTCCAGGTACAGTTTGAAAAATTCCTGGTCCTATATTAGCTGTTGAGCCATTTAAAGTAAACGTGTTTTCGCCTCCAGCTGGAACTAAAATATTCATCGCGAAGAATTCACTGGTAGACCTAACAAAAGCCACTGTATTTGAACCTGTACAAACGATAGGTGGAACAACAGCGCCACCAACCTCACAGCCGAAACCTGTGGTGTGTAACACATAAACTGGTTTATCGGCTTGAATAAATGCTGATGGGTTGCTCTGCGTATGAACATACAGGCCCGTGGCATTCAAATTGGTTACATTCGCACCATCAATGCTCAATTGTGTATTGTTTTGTGTCGCTACGATATAGACTTTGTCTGGACCATTGAGATAGCCTTTTAGCGTAATATATTCCTTTCCTGTCACAGTAACGGGAATGGTTTGATCGCCCATTAAATCGGCACAACCGCCGTATGGCGCTCCAGACATGGAATCGTCTTTAAGGGTTACGGCAATGGGTTTCGTGGACAAAATGGTAGAGCCAGATAAATGAAGAGCACCTGAAGTATTTACCGCCTCAGCACTGTAGGTTTCACCTAGGTTTAAAACAATATTAAATGGAATTCCAGCAAGATGACCCTGAATATCACTAGATGGAACAATAGTAATGCTAGTGTTGTTTTGGGTTGCTACAATGTCAAAGCCTGAGCGGGCATAACTCGCGTTCGTTAAAAAGGTTTGAGCGGTGATAATGAAGCTAGTCCCTAATGCATTTTTTCCTTTTAATGTAAAAATATCGGGGTTGCAATTACAAGATGTAACTACTTCGTAATAAGCCATAATAGGAGCAGTGGACTTAATCCGAAAGCCATAATTAAGTACAGAATTGGCTGGCTTATTCTCAACGATATCAATCCATGGAGTTAAATCTAGAGTTTGAGCTGAATTGGGACCTATGTTTATGATTTGAACTGGGAAATTTGGATTCGCTGGTTGAGATATGGTAATTGTAGCTGGAGTAGTCAAGGTTGCAAAGCGAAATACAATCGGACGATCTCCATGGCTTTGAGCTATCTCAGGAGCAACAAACCAAAAAAGGGTGTCTAGTTGAGCACTGACATTTCCAGTAATCCAAAGGAAAGAAAGAAGTACAACTATTTTTTTCACGTCTTAAAATTAATTAAAAATCAATTCATCGAGAAATATCCAAGAGTCAAAGCCATTTCCTAAATGCCATTCAGGACAAACACCATGATTTTTGATGTGATATCGGATAGCCTTAACGTTACTTTCAGAAACAGGAATCAAAAGTTCCTTGTTTGCTTTTGTTGGTGTTTTTTGGTCTATCAAAGCAGTATTTAATCGTAGTGGTGCTCCGAAGGTGCTTCCGTCTTTTGATAGTTCAATGATTACTTCCGAAGGGTCAAATATCCATGATTTAAGATCCCGGATGTACGATATACCTACTTGTGTCAAGGAAATAGGCTGCTCAAATTCAACGACTGCGTGGACATCATTTCCATAGAATCCTTGCCAATCACCTGTTCTAAAATCTGAATTACCTCGAATTTTATCGATTAAGGTAAATGGGCCAGAAGCAGAATAGGATGGGGCATAGGCTGTATTTAAAATCAATCGTTCGTTTTTATTTTTTAATATGAATTGAGAGGCTACAGTTGCCGATTCCAACTCACTATTTTGTGATTCATAGTTGGTTTTTCTGAAAATGGTTTTAATGAAAACATCACCTGTTTTTTTGATGTAAAAAGGTGTTTTATAGGTCGTCCACGAACGTTTATTGTCAATCGAATACTGTATGATATATGTTTTTTGGTTGTGAAGTTCCGGTAATCCCATTTCGATTTTGAGAGAATCTTCAAATATCCGTTCGCCGGTTTTTATGAATGGGATTGGCACGAATTCATTTGGTATTTCTGGCGCATAAAAATTTACGGTTTTGTCAAGAAGAACCTCCGAAATTGGTGACATGTTGAAGACAAGTGATCCTCCTTTCATGAGTTCGAGGTGATCTATTTGTAAGCCTTGGGTTTTGTCGTTTAAGGTAAGCGATGAAACATATTTGTTGGCTTTTGATACATTGCTTGAAATGTATAGCTTTTGACCATTTTCCAAATTGATGCTTACCTTCTTGAAAAGGGGATGACCTACTTCGTAGTTGTTGCTTCCCGGAGCCATCGGGTAAAACCCTAAGGCAGACATGACATACCAAGAACTCATTTGACCACAATCTTCATTTCCCGAGAGTCCATCTGGTTTATTTTGGTAAAGCGTACCTTGAATAGAGTCCACATAAAATTGAGTTTTTCCTGGATTATTGGTGTAGTTATATAGGTAGGCCATGTGGTGAGAAGGTTCATTGCCATGCGCATATTGTCCTATTAATCCCGTGATATCTACCTGCTCACGCCCATTTAATTGACTGGATGTATTGAAAAGTCTATCCATCCATGATTCTAGTCCGGACTTACCATTGAATAAATTGGTCAAGGTTTTAGGGTGATGTGGAGCATACAAGGAGTATTGCCAACTGTTGGCTTCTGTATAGTTGAAATTTACCTCGCTCGGGTCGAATGGACTGAACCATTGTCCACCGCGTCGTGCCCTCATGAAGGATTGATCTGGATCAAAATGGTTGATAAAATTAAAGCTTGACTTTAAGTATTTATTTGCAATATCCTCTTTACCAAGGCTTTTAGCCATTTCAGAAATACACCAGTGGTCGTAAGCATATTCTAAAACTTTTGATACTGACTCACTTTCCCAATCTGCTGACAAGAGACCATAAGAATTGAAAAGAGGCTTGCTAAATTCATTGGCTTCTGATGTTTTTATCATGGCTTCTAGCGCTTTTTCAGCATCAAAACCACGAATACCCTTGAGGTAGGCATCAGCAATCACGGAGACACTATGAAACCCAATCATACACTCTGTTTCGTTACCTGCCAATTCCCATACAGGAAGATCTCCGCCTTCATCGTATTGTCTTAAGAAAGTCTGAATAAAAGCCAAGGTTCTTTTTTGATCGATCAAGGTATATAAGGGGTGTGTGGAACGGTAAGTGTCCCAAAGCGAGAAAACGGTATATTGTGTTAAGCCATCTATTTTATGGATTTTTAAATCACGGCCACGGTATTGCCCATCGACATCTGAAAAGATATTCGGAACAACCATGGTGTGGTAGAGCGCGGTATAAAAAATCGTTTTTAAGTCCACGTTGTCGTCTTCAACCTGAATTTTTTGGAGTTCCTGATCCCATAATTTTTGATTTTGTAAACGAAGCGCGTCAAAGTTTGTGGTATTGGCCTCTTTCTGGAAATTGAGATGGGCACCCTCTGAGCTAACCGCTGAAACCCCCACTTTTAATACAAGTTCTTTTAGATCGTCTTCAAAAAACAATACTAATTTATGTTGCCCATCTTTCTCAATCTTTTCTACTTTTTGGATGCTCACAGAACTATTCAGGCTAAAGTAAAAGTGTTGCTCGCTAGCCCAACTTTCGGAAATTCGGAAACCATCAATCCTTTTGGAATCAAGTTGATTAAATCCAGCATCTAGGACTTTATCTCGGTAGTCTAAATCGAGAATAATATATCTTTTTCCTTTTCCTATAAAGTTGTAGCGGTGTATACCACAGCGTTCGGTAGAGGTGAGTTCAACCTTTATTTTTGAATCATTGGACACTACCGAGTAATATCCTGCTTGCGCTATTTCATTTTTATGAGAAAAGGGCATGCCATATCCGCCGGAATTTAAATAACCTGGAATGGTATTTAGTTTTCCAAGTTGAGGAACTACCAAAAGATCAGCATAATCGGGAATACCTGTCCCGCTTAAATGGGTGTGACTAAAGCCATGGATCACAGAGTCGGAGTAATGATAACCTCCACAGCCATCCCAACCTTCGTAACGAGTGTCTGGACTCAACTGCACCATGCCAAAGGGCGAGGTGGCACCGGGAAAGGTATGTCCATGTCCGCCTGTTCCAATGAAAGGATTAACGTAATAACTTGGTGACATAGGCCTAATGTTACCAACGTTCAAAAGAGCCCTCGATATGTCGCTAGCACCTTGAATTTCCTTTAATGGCACTTGAGCATTTGAAAA
>JBILCD010000057.1:0-12520 GCA_044353285.1 Crocinitomicaceae bacterium
AGATTTAACCAATGACCAACCTCGTGCGTTAAAACTCTTCCGTGCGAAGCAGAACTTGTTCCGATAGAACCTAAATAATTATGCAAAAGCCAAATGCCATTCGCCATAGAAGTTGAGGTATTTCCAGATGGATAATAGGTGTAACCAGCCGCTCCGCCTATACTTCCACAAATGAAAATATTAAGGTATTTATTCCCGGGCCACTGCCCTTGATATACATTATTGTTGGAGATGATTTCATCCACTTGACCACTGCCATCATCACCTTGGTAACTATAGAAAGAGAAGGTACGCGTAACACCATTAAAGCAGGCTCCATTAGGTGCTTTTGTGGCCAAAACGAATTCTACCTCTACATCAGCAGGCATGCCCTGAAAATCTTGTTGAACGGTTGATGCATCCAAATTCTGAAGTCTAAAATCGCGATTTAAATTGGCTAGCCCACTCAAGATTTGCTCGTGCGTGATATTTTCAATTCCATTATTATGAAGCACATGAAAGACAACGGGTATTTTATAAACGGTCCCCTTTGGAACTGGAATTTTTGATAGCTTTTGACTTTCGGCTTGATCTTTTTCAAACTGCCGGGCAAAAACAGAATCCTTCAAAGCCTCGATTAATTTTATATGCTGGTGACAATACTCAACACTTTCTCCTTCCCTTGCATTGGAAGCATCAAAAGGTTTTTTTTGGGCTGATACCGTAATAAATGAGGCAATAAAACAAGAAAATAAAAGGATGTTTTTCATTTAATTGTTGCCTTGATTAATGACTTTATTATTTAAAATCATTTTATTACAAAAGGTAAGGTCTTAAAATGGTCATCTGACATGATCTTCAAAAAGTAAGAGCCTGCCGCAAAGATCTGCGTGTCAAGCAAAACCAAATTTGATCCCTGCACAGCATTCACCAAGTTGTTTTGAATTATTTTTCCTGTAATATCCAATACCTGAAATTGCATGTCTTTATTTTTTGAAGCACTAAAACTCACATTAAGTTCACCATCAGTTGGATTAGGATAAAGCGAAATGTCATTAATGCTTTCATTGAATTCATTTATACCCAACACTATTTCATTCGAAGGCGCACCTGAATACAAATTAATGTCATCTAAATAAAAATTATTTCCGCCTTCCCCTTCAAATCGGAACTTAAATTTAAAGTTTTGACTAAAATAATTGCTGGTCACATTGGTTACGTGAACCGTTACCCAATCTGCTTGAGAGGTCGGCTTCCAAGAGGAAGTAGCAGTCAAAGTGCTTAACTGATTACCTCCTAATGTTTTTCTTTGTACCCAAGTGTCACCACAATCACCCGTAATGAAGACCTTTAAATATTCGTAATCAGCGCTTGTTTTTTTGCGGTATGAGTAACGGAAACTAAGTGTAACTGAACCAGTCTGAGGGATGACAGATAAATCCATTGGGGAAGATATCAACTCATCCACATTGGAAGGAGCTTGGCCAAAGTTTACCAACTTAGCACATTGACTACCACTATACCCTGTAGTATTTTCAATGGTAAACGCATTATTGTTTTCTTGGTTAAGTACTTCCCAATTCACAAGGTTGTTCAAAGAAGAGTATCCCTCGAATCCTTCCCAATAAGGAATGGTGCTTGGTGTAGGTAATACCCGAATATAATTGGTTTTAACCTCAGAATCGGTAGTTGCTCCATCGGTAGCGGAAAGAGAAACGCTGTATAAACCAGGCTGAGTGTACGTCACGGTAACATTTTGCGCAGTAGAAGTAGCGGGCTGACCTCCGTTGAAGCTCCAATTCCATCCAGTTGCAGCATTGTAAGAATCATCTTCAAATGAGATGGCATCACCAACACAAATGGTAGTTCGATCGGTTGTAAATTCTGCTTTACATAAATAAGGAGTAATTCCTGCCCCTACAGCTGTTAAATTAGTCGAAGAAATTACATTGGCACGCCCAGTTGTATTGCTTTGAAGCGCTGTTCTCATTCTAGTTTTTTGGCCTTGGGTAAACATTTTGGAGCAATAGGAATAATCCATATAATTCTCAACGTTGTCCTTCATGTTCACTCCGCCCCAATAGGCATTGTCTGTACTACAGGTGTTGGAATTTAACAAACAAGCAGTTACTCCAATACAATTGGGTGTATCTTGCACATTGTCATCTGTAGAACAGCTTGTAGTATTCCCAGGATTATTGTTTCCTCCCCAAGTGTGGTCTAAATTCAACCAATGTCCTAGTTCATGAGTTAGGGTTCGACTAGTTCCTGTAGAACTCGTACCTATAGAACCTACATAATTATGTTTAACCCAAATTCCGTTGGTCATTTGGTTGGCAGACCAACCCGAAGGCTTTGTCGTATACCCTGCAGCACCCCCAATGTCACCACAAATAAAAATATTTAGGTATTTATTTCCAGCCCAATTACCTTGAAAGACATCATTTCCTGCTACAATAGCATCCACTTGATTCCCACCATCAGAACCATCGTAACTTATGGCATTCATGGTTCGGGTAATTCCCTTAAAACATGCTCCATTAGGCGCCTTAGTAGCCAAAAGGAATTCCACCTCAATGTCTGCAGGCATACCTGCGAATTCAGACTGAACATTATTGGCATCTGCATTGAGCAAACGATAATCACGATTTAATATAGTGAGCGCATCGAAAATTTGTTCGTCAGTAATATTCTCAATACCATTGTTGTGAAGCACGTGAAAAACGACAGGAATTTTGTACACCGTTGCTTTTTCCGTAGACCCTTTTGGTGGCTCAATCACTTCAAGCGCATCCAGCTCCAATGATTTCACATATTCAGGAATTTGCATCAAAGCAGCCATTTTTTTGTGAGTAAGGCAATACTCCACTGCCTCTCCATCTCTGGCATTGGTTGCATCGAAGGGCTTAACTTGAGCAGTTAAAAAGAAAACTTGGCTCAGCAATAAGGTAGAAAATAAAATTTTGATCATTTGAATAAATTAAGAGTTGGTAAATATAAAAAATTAATTATATTTTATAAAACATATTAGTCCTAACCATTAAAACTTAATTTTGTTCTATGAAAGAAAAAACAGCAAAAGAGACCTTATCAATAACAACCATTATTGTGTTACCAAATGATACCAATACACAGGGAAATTTATTTGGGGGTCAATTATTAGCTTGGATGGATGTGATATCAAGCGTGGCTGCTCAGCGACATTGTAAACGAGTTGTTGTAACAGCATCCGTTAATAATGTTTCTTTTAAAAAACCAATCCCGCACGCATCCATTGTAACCTTAGAAGCTAAAGTATCACGCGCATTCTCTACATCCATGGAGATTTTTGTAGATGTATTTTTAGAAAATGCCATTACTGGTGATCGCGAAAAATGCAATGAAGCCATCTACACCTTTGTGGCTGTGGATCAAAATGGTGCTCCCATTACTATTCCAGCACTCATTCCAGAAACAGAAGAAGAGAAAAAACGCTACGAAGGAGCCTTGAGAAGAAAACAACTGAGTTTAATTCTTGCAGGTAAAATGAAACCATCGGAAGCTTTGGAGCTAAAAAAAATATTCACTGAAGATGCGATTTAGGCTAATTTTATTTTTTAGCCTTCTTGGGTCTTCCCTTTTAAGTCAAACATTTCCGGGAACTTGGTACGCCACACTAGACGTAATGGGCGAGAAGTTACCCTTGGTGATTCATTTAAAAGACAGTTCCAATAGCTGGCTTGGGACCTTAGACAGCCCCAAACAAAAAGCATTTGGAATTCCGATGAATTCTGTTGAGGTAGTTGGATCCAAGTTGGTTTTTACAATAGACAAATTAAATGTGTCGTATCAAGGCATACTTACCGACACAGCTGTTATCGTTGGTACTTTTAAACAAGGCGCCTTTAAGGCCAATTTAAATTTCAAACAAACAATCGGTACACTTCCATCCCAACGCAAAATACAAGACCCTAAAGAACCAACTCCTTATATACAGGAAGAGGTGTCTATTTTCAATGCTAAGGGTCTATTCAACTTGAGCGGCACCGTGACCCGCCCCGAAACTGATAAACAAATCAAGGTGCCATGTGTCATTTTGATTACTGGAAGCGGTCCTCAAGACCGTAACGAAGAGATTTTAGGACATCGGCCGTTTTTAGTCTTAGCAGACCGCCTTACCCTTGCGGGTTATAGCGTATTAAGAATGGATGATCGGGGCACAGCAAAATCAGGAGGGACCTTTGAAGGCGCCACATCCTTAGATTTCGCAGAAGATATTGCGGCAGCTATACAGTTTGTAAAAACCCTTGCATATGTAGACACCCAACGCATTGTACTAATGGGCCACAGTGAAGGCGGGATGATTGCCAACATGGTAGCAGCTAGATATCCAGAAATATACGCAGTGATTTCTTTAGCCGGACCTGGAGTTTTGGGTTCCACCCTACTCCAAGAACAGCAGCAATTAATAACTAAAGCAAATGGCGCCAGCAAAAAAGAATGTAGAGAACTACAAAAATTTTCAAGAGCCTTTTACCCAATTTTAACCTTAGATAGTTTAGTTAGGGTTCGAAAAAATACAAAAAGATTTTTAGACAACTACGCTCAAAAAATCAACGAAAAGGAACTCCGAGAAAATGGGGTCCCGGACCGCGAAACTTGGGTTAAATTGAATTTAGATGCATATGTCAATCCTTGGATGATTTACTTCCTGAATTACAATCCCAAGAGTGATCTCCAAAAACTAAAATGTCATTATCTAGCCCTCAACGGTAGTAATGATTTACAAGTTCCCGCAAAAATGAACCTAGATGCGATAACACTATATTGCAATCCGGGATCCGAAAAGATAAAACGCATTAAAAATATGGACGGATTGAATCACTTATTTCAGCCTTCGGTAAGCGGGAATCCTTCCGAATATGGAGCGAATGAAATCACCTTTGATTCCGCAGCTATTCAGGAAATCCTGCTATTTCTAGGTGATATAAGGCGGTGATTTGATCGGCAATTTTTACTGCGTCTTGCCTGAGCATGCAATCGAAATGGACTTTTGGACAAGCTTGATGACCTATTTTCGAACAAGGTCTGCACGAAAGATCAGGTACTTCAGCATAAAAAACATTGCTTTTTTGATAAGGATACATTCCAAAGTCGCGCGTTGTATTTCCCCAAATAGTTACTATGGGTGCCGGATAAAACGACGCCAAATGCATCAATCCAGTATCGTTGCTTACTGTAACCTTTGCGTCGCGCAACACATCGGCAGATTGCCACAATGATGTTTTACCAACCAAGTTCGTGGCTTGTGGAAAAGCGTGAAGCAGTTCCATGGCCATGTCGTGTTCTGAGTTACCTCCTAGAAAGACCACAGGCACATTAAGGAGAGAAAGGATTTCTTTTATTTTCTCAACAGGCAGTTGCTTCGTGGCGAATTTGGCACCAAGTACCCAAGCCACATAGGATTGTTTCTGCAAGCCGAATTCCTCTACCGAATGAGACGAAGGCTTGAGGATATTACTAGAATGACTCAGGTCGAGTTGTAATTTAGTACAAGCCTCCAAGTAGCGATCTACCACATGCATTTGAGGCAGAGTATTTAATTTAAATTGGGTCAGTAGCCATTTTCTAATATTCCACTTTTTAAAACGAGACCATTCCCACCTCAGCATGGCGAATTGGAGAAATCGCGTACGCAAGTTATTGTGCAGATCTATGACGTGGGTAAAATGTTCTTTTTGCAGTTGGCGAGCTGTTTTATACAAGGATTGGTTTAAGGGATGAACCAAAATAGGGACATCTATTCCCTGAAAAATAGAGGCGTTTTCTGCTTTGGTAAGGACGTGAATGTCAGCTTCTGGGTGAGTATTACGAATGGCTTTCAGCACATGAAAAGTTAGCAGAATATCCCCAATGGCACTAAAGCGAATAACTAATACTTTTAGTTTTTTCGCCATTAGCTTACTAGTTAAAAATCATTTTAATGGCGACCCCTTGCCCTAATATTGTGGTGTATTCGCTTTCAATGTTCAACATTTTCATTCTATATTGAATGTTTTGGATTCCCATTCCGGCTTGTGCCTTTTCGAATTCAAAACCTACTCCGTTATCTTTTAATAAAATAGAAACCTGATTTTTATTTTTTTCCATTAAAAAATAAATTTGCGTAGCCTTAGCATGTTTAAGCGTATTATTAACTAATTCCTGAATAATCCGATATAAATTAACGCGGTCTATATGATCGAGTGTTTCCTCGACAATTCCCTTCTGTATTTCAATCTTAAAATCAATTAGTCCGGTAGAATTAATCCGATTAGCGAAACGATGAATAGCATGTAAGAAACCATTTTCTAATTCTGGGGGATTGAGGTTATAGGAAATTTCCCTCAACTCACGAATGCTCTCCTTGAGTAAATTTGAAACAGTATGGTGGGCTGTTTCCTGATCTTTAGTAGGCGTGATATTTTGAAAAAGAAGGTTTACAAGTGTTAATTGTTGCCCCAAACCATCGTGCAACTCCCTAGCTATCTTTTTCTTTTCTCTTTCCTCAGCTTGTGAAATGACACTAAATTTTTGTTTTTCAAACTTCAACTCTTCCGTTCTATCAATAACCAACGCAATGTATACCCCCTCCTCTTGTTCCAATTTATTGATTACTATTTCATTTATGATTTCAACACCATTTAAGGTTTTTTGCTTTAAGTATTTTTTTAACGTACTCGAATTGGAATCGATTTCAATGCGTTGATCATTAAAATAATTGAAACTATAAATCGATTTTCCCAAAATTTCATCTGCCGTTATTTCATAGAGCGCTAAGGCGGCAGGATTTGCCATGGTAATCTCCATTGTTTCACCAAAAAGGCGAAGCATAGGCATAGGTGAATTATTAAAGACATCCCTATATGTTTTTTTAGACTTGGCAAGTTCTAATCGAACAGACCTTCGTAGCATCGCGAAACGAATTGTTCTGCCTAATAATTCCGCATTTACATCCGATTTTTGAAGATAATCCTGGGCTCCTTTTGAAACAAGTTGAATCGCCAGTTCTTTATCATCTAAACCTGAAAGAATGATAATGGAAGCGTTGAAATACATTTTATTAATGGCATCGTAGGTAGCCAATCCACTAGAATCTAAAATAGTTAAATCTAACAATACAAGGTCGGGATCAATTTCATCCCGAAAGGAATTGGCCTCGCTTAAGGAAGTAGCTATAAAGACATTTTGAATATCAATGCCCAACATTTCGAGTTGATGTTGAACAAGTTGGGCAAAAGATGGCTCATCTTCTACGATGAGAATTTTTAATGCTTCCATGCCTCCATGTTGGTAAACATCACCTTGTTTTTATCCACTATATCATTTAGACCATTAATAATTTCTGCTTTATCCTCCATTCGAACACAATTCGTTGGGAAAGAAAGTTGCAATTCTTTTATGTAATCAAAATAGATCGTTTGCTGATCGACACTAATTTTTCTAAGTCCCTCGAAATACAAAACGGTTACTTCTCTATCGCTAATAATCAGGGCTTTTGAGCTTAAGCCTATTCGAAATCTTTTATTATACCCAATCAAAAGGAATAGAAAGTTGTCGAGTGAAAATGCAAAGAGCACTAGAGCAGGAACGATAGCTTTTGGAGTTAAATAATAAACCGAACAGCCAATAAATATCATAACAACGGCCTCAAGAATGGTATAAACAAGCACCCTGTTTTTTCGCGCTGAGCTCACCTCAAAATTAAAAAGAAATCTAGCGGTGGTGTTAACTATTTTCATTCCCATCCATCTCTTCACGCTTCTACGCATAGCAATAAGCCCCATTAAAGATGCCAAAATAAGAAAGCCCTCATTTGTAAAAGTTAAGTTATTGCCAGATGTTTTTAAAAACTCAACTGGCAAGTCAAATCCAATAATAATTGAAAGCGTAATTAAGGGAAAGGTAAGTGCTAATAAAATTACATTTACAAAGCTATTCATTTGGGATAAGTTTTAACTTTCCTCGAAGTTGAAGAATTTCTTGTTTTATTTTTTCGATTTTTTGCTCAACTTCTTTTTTCAAAATGTCTGCCCCTTTTGATTTAGCAAAGAAACCCAAATTCGTTTCATATTGCAAAGCTTCTTGATTCAATGCATCCATTTGCCGCTTAATCTCTGCACGTTCTTTTTGGTAGAGCTTAGTTCGATCTGGGCTGGAATTTATAAGGTCTAGCTTGGCAGTAAAAAGTAACTTTACCCGTTCATCTCCTTCTAATTTTAAATCATTGTATTTGGAATCTAGCGCTTTTTTAAAGCGCATGTAAACCGCCTCTTTTTTATTTAATGGAACATGACCGATTTCGGAAAACGATTGGCTAAAGGTTTTGAAGGCTAAAAGGGCTGATGATTTATCAGAAATTACGTACGTTTCTATTTGCTCAATCAAGGCTTCTTTCAATGTCAAATTATTCGTTAATTCATCAACTTGATCCTTTGCAAACTGCTCTCGTGCCTGAAAGAAAACATCGCAGGCAGATCTAAATTCCGACCAAAGTCTATTTTCAAATTTATGACCGGCTGATCCTATGGATTTCCAACGCTGTTGGATTTTGATGATCTTATCCGCTGTTAATTTCCAATCCTTCTCCTGATGGATCGCTTTCACCTCTTCAATAAGACCTTTTTTCAAGGCTATATTTTCTTGCAAATGCCCATCTATTTTTTTACTTACGGCTTTTTTTGCACCAAAAAAGGTGTTGCATAACTCACGAAAAGTAGTCCAAACAGCATCGTTCTCTTTTTTTGACCCGGCGCCTATTTTTTTCCAATCCTCTTGTAATTTTAATACTTCAGCGGTTTTCCCTTCCCAAAATTTAGGAGATTCATTGTCCTCTATTTGAGTAAGAATGACACTTAGGGAATCAATTAGAACTTTCTTTTTTGATATGTTTTCACTTAAAAGTGATCGCTGACCTTCATAATGCGCATTTATTTTATCGTAAATAGATCGGACAGCTTCCCAGTAACTATTTTTCACCACTTCCCATTCATCGTTCGCGACCGGGCCAATTTCCTCCCATTCATCTTGGAGTACTCGTAAACTAGTTTCTAAATTCCGGACCAATTCATTACTATTCCTTAGTTTTTGAAGGCGATGAATAATGCCTTGTTTTAGTTGTGCATTTCGTTTGTAATCATGGTCTTTTATTTCCCGATAAATTTTCATCGTGTAAAAGAAAATCTCTAAAATCCTTGAATACTCTCGCTGAATTTCATCTCTTTTTTCACGTGGGATATCCCCAATTTTTTTCCATGTCTCGTGAATTTCTTTGTACGCTTGAAAAGCTGTTGAAATATTTTCTTCACTTTCAATCACTTCTTTTAAGCGACCCATCAATGACTTCTTAAGCTTTAGATTTTCCGCTTCAAGAGTATTTTTTAAGGATACTTGTTGCTTCCGTATTTCTTGAAATTTCTTAAATACTGAATAAAACCCTTCTTTTACAGATTCGAAATCAACTTCTTCTATTTCATTCCCAGCTTCTTTAGCTTCGATTTTAGCAATTTGATGAAGTCTTTCCTGCTCGAGTAAATAATCATCAAAGTGACTTCTTAGCTCCGATACCTCCTTCCCTAACACCACTAAATCGTCAGCAGCAATTAGTTCGTTTATTTTATCAATGTAAGACTGGAACTCAATCATATTTCTTTCATTTGAAAATGTGACAATTCAACAAAGCGAGCAATTCGATTATTCAATTCGGATGTTGTAATTTCTTTCAAGCGATTTGTTCCAAATTTCTCAACACAAAAAGAAGCTAAAGCAGAGCCTGCAATGATGGCACTTTTCATGTTCTCGAAACTAAAATCATCCGTGGAAGCAATGTATCCCATAAATCCACCGGCAAAAGTATCCCCTGCACCCGTTGGATCAAATACCTCTTCCAAGGGAAGAGCAGGCGCATAAAATATTTTTTCTCCATGGAACAACAATGCACCATGTTCGCCTTTTTTAATAATAACAATGTTAGGTCCCATAGCCTGAATAATCGAAGCGGCCTTAACCAAGGAATAAGTGCCTGATAATTGCCTTGCTTCTTCATCATTAATGATAATTACGTCTACTAATTTAATGGTTTTTTTCAATTCCTCCAAAGCGATATCCATCCAGAAATTCATGGTGTCCATTGCGATCAATTTTGGCCGCTTAACTAAGCGCTCAATAACTGTTCGCTGAACTTCTGGGCTTAAGTTTCCTAATAACAGATAGTCTACATCTTGATAGTTTTCTGGCACAATTGGGTCAAAGGTTCCCAGTACATTAAGCTCTGTTGCCAAGGTATCTCTAGAATTCATATCGTTGTGGTACTTTCCTGACCAAAAAAAGGTCTTACCACCTTGAATTATTTGTAAACCGTCTAAATTAACTCCTTTTTCCTTCAATTCTTGAAGTGTTTCCGAAGGGAAATCCTCGCCCACAACAGAAATTATACCTTGTTCTTTTAAAAAAAAAGCAGCAGAAAAACAGATATATGTACCTGCACCACCTACAATTTTATCTGTTTTGCCAAAAGGTGTTTCAATAGCATCGAATGCCACGCTACCTACCGTTAATAATTTCATATAATTATTTTTGGCAAAGATAGGGAATTACACTTGTATCCTACAATGAAAATAGGCAATAAAACAATTCTTTAGAAAGGGATAAAGGACCCCAACTCATGATAGAGAGTGCAATGATAACTAATCCCATGAGTAGGCAAAAAGCTTATAAATCAAATTTAATCCCCTGAGCCAATGGTAAGCTATCAGAATAATTGATTGTATTTGTTTGTCTTCTCATATAAACTTTCCAGGCATCAGAACCCGATTCACGTCCACCTCCTGTTTCCTTTTCGCCACCAAATGCACCTCCAATTTCGGCACCAGAAGTACCAATATTAACATTTGCTATACCGCAGTCAGATCCAGATGCTGCTAAAAAAGCTTCCGCCTCTTTTAGATTATTGGTCATGATTGCAGATGAAAGCCCTTGTGGAACGTTGTTTTGAAGCGCAACGGCATTGGAAACATCGCCCTTATATTTCATTAAATATAAAATCGGAGCAAAGGTCTCATGCTGAACCATGGAAAAATGATTTTCCGCTTCAAGAATAACGGGTTTTACATAGCAACCAGATGCATATTGATCTCCTGTGAGAACCTCGCTATCAATTAAAACAGTGGCTCCTTCCGCCTTCGCTTTTTCAATCGCTACTAAATAATTGTTTACGGCATCTTTATCGATTAATGGCCCAACATGATTATCTGTATCAAGAGGATTCCCTATTTTCAATTGTCCATACGCTTTTACGATGGCATCCCGTACCTTTTCATAAATGTCTTCATGAATAATTAATCGGCGAGTTGAGGTGCATCGTTGTCCAGCGGTTCCTACAGCGCCAAAAACTGCGCCTGGTACCACCACTTTTAAATCGGCAGAAGGTGCAATAATGATCGCATTATTTCCTCCGAGTTCTAGAAGGGCTCTTCCAAGTCTTGAGCCAACTAAAGCACCGACACTTTTTCCCATTCTTGTTGACCCAGTAGCTGAAATTAGAGGAACTCTTGCATCATTTGCCATTAACTTCCCAATTTCAGCATCTCCGATAACTAAAGAAGATACACCCTCTGGAACATTATTTTCTTTGAAAACTTCATTCGTAATAAATTGACACGCAAGAGCAGTAAGTGGGGTTTTTTCAGATGGTTTCCAAACACAAACATCACCACAAACCCAGGCTAGGGCAGTATTCCAATTCCAAACAGCAACAGGAAAATTAAAAGCAGAAATAATACCTACAATTCCTAAAGGGTGATATTGCTCATACATACGATGGCTAGGCCTTTCAGAATGCATGGTTAAGCCATAAAGTTGGCGTGATAAGCCGACTGCAAAATCACAAATGTCGATCATCTCCTGTACCTCACCTAAACCTTCCTGAAGTGATTTTCCCATTTCATAGGAAACTAATTTTCCAAGGGGCTCTTTATAAAACCTTATTCTTTCGGCTAACTGACGAACTATTTCTCCCCTTTTAGGTGCAGGTATTTGACGCCATTCTAAAAATGCTGCTTGAGCTGTTTTGATTACCCTATCATAATCTGATGCAGTTGCTGATTTAACAGACGCTATTAATTTTCCATCGACAGGCGAATACGAATCGATGAGTGCTCCTGTAGTATTCCAGCAATCTTGACCAGTTGATGCGCCATTATTTATTGACTGAATGTTGAATGTCGTTAAAATATTATCCATGATTATAAAAGTTATTTGGTGTTTAGACCACAAATTTAATCGCTTTTTGTGTAGTAATTAGAAAAGGTTTTTAAACTAGAAATATTTAGGTAAAAAAAAACCGTTAAGAGCTAATCCTAACGGTTCGTCTTTTGTTACAAGAAACTTATGCCTCTTCTTGAGTGTCAGTTTCAGTACTAGCTTCAGTTTCAGCACTAGTATTAGTTTCAGTGCTAGCTTCAGTATTAGCTTCAGTAGTGTCAGCTTCGTCTTCGTCATCGTCAGAATCTGCAGGCTTAACGGC